>JAYTZZ010000001.1:0-2763 GCA_043741595.1 Hyphomicrobiales bacterium
CTGACCGCCATGCGCGGCGCCGGCTTCATCAACGACCGCGAGGCAACCCTAGCGCTTTCGACAGAGGTCAAAGCTGTGCGCGACGTTGCCGGAGGCAGCGGGCGCTATGTCGCCGACTGGGTGATGGACATCCTGCCGGGCTATGTCGGCGCGATCGATGAGGACATCATCGTCGACACCTCGATCGACCTCCGCCTGCAGGCGGCGGCGGCACGCGCCATTTCCGACACGCTCACCGAGGATGGCGCCAAGTACGGCGCCAGCCAGGGCGCGATGGTCGCCATCGATCCCGACGGCGCGGTGAAGGCGCTCGTCGGCGGGCGCGACTACGCGACCAGCCCGTTCAACCGGGCCGTCGATGGCCTTCGGCAGCCGGGTTCGGCGTTCAAGCCGTTCGTTTATCTGACGGCGCTCGAAAACGGACTCATCCCGGAAACCGTGCGCATCGACCAACCGGTGTCGATCAAGGGATGGAAGCCGCAGAACTACACCAAGGAGTACCGCGGGCCGGTGACGCTGCTGACGGCACTGTCGCTGTCGCTGAACACGATCTCGGCCCAGTTGACGGCGGAGGTCGGACCAAAGGCGGTTGCCGCCACCGCGCGCCGGCTCGGCATCACCACGCCGCTGCAGGCGACGCCATCGATCGCGCTCGGCACATCCGAGGTGACTCCGCTCGAGATGACCGGCGCCTTCGTGCCGTTCTCCAACGGCGGCCGCGGGATCATCCCGCACGTCATCGACCGCATCATGACCGCCAACGGCGATACACTCTACGAGCGTTCCGGTTCCGGCCCGGGACAGGTGATCGATCCTATGTACGTCGGCATGATGAACGCCATGCTGAAGGAGACGCTGACCACCGGCACCGGGCGGAAGGCGCAGATCGCGGGCTGGGAGGCGGCTGGCAAAACCGGCACGTCGCAGGATTTCCGCGACGCCTGGTTCATCGGCTACACCGGCGCGCTCACCGCGGGCGTCTGGTTCGGCAATGACAACAACAAACCGACCAAGAAGGCGAGCGGCAGCAACCTGCCGGCGAGTGCCTGGAACCGCTTCATGACGGACGCGCTGCAGGGCGTCGCTGTCGCCGATCTGCCGGGGCACTACCGCTTCCGCGATCCAAGCAACTTCGCGCTCGCCGGCCGACAGCCACCGACCGCCGTCGCCTCGCTCGGAGAAGATGCAGAGCCGATCCAGCTATCGCCGCGCCGCGATAGCGACCCGATCGAGGAACAGATCGCCGAGGCAGGCTGGTTCGACGAGCCACCACCGGCCGATGGCGGGGGCCAGCCGCCGCGCCGCCGAGGATTCTTCGAGCGCCTGTTCGGAGGCTAGTGCGCCTCAGCGCCGATGGCGTGCAGCGCCGGTCCGTTGGTGAGCAGCCACGCCCGCGCAACCTGCGTCTCCGGCGCCAGCGCCTGACAGATATTCCAGAAACGATGCGAGTGATTGAGTTCGCAAAGGTGCGCGACTTCGTGGGCGGCGAGATAGTCGAGCACAAGCGGCGGCGCCATGATCAGCCGCCAAGAGAAAGATAGATGACCGTTCGCCGAGCATGAACCCCAGCGGCTCTTCTGATCGCGGAGGCGGATCGCTTTAGCGCGGACGCCGGCCGCAAGAGCGTGCCGTATTACCGCCCACTCGAGATCGCGCTTCGCCTCGCGCTTCAGAAAATCGATGACGCGGCGGCGGAGATGGCGCTCCTCGCCGTAGACGATGAGGGTGGGCACCAGCGCCTCGGCGTCGACGGCGACCGTGCCGCGCCTGCCGGGCTCATGGTGAATGCAATACAGCATCCCACGCAGCGGAATGAGGCTCCCGTCGGCGATCACCGTCACCGAGGGCAGTTTGTCGATCTGCCGTTGCAGCCAGCCGGAATGACGATCGAGGAACTGGCGGGCCTCGTTGACCGAGCCGCGCCTCGGCATGGTGAGCACCGGCGGTCGCGCCGGGCCGGCGATGCGGAGCGTGTAGTTCCGCGCGCGCGGGTGCCGGCGCAAATCGACAGCCATGACGCCGCTGGCGGTCGCGATCTCAAGGGAATCGGGGATGGGCTCCGCCAATCGGCGGGCGAAAAGGCGCATCGGGAGAATGGCTCGGGCGAATCAGCTGCGGCGCGATCATCGCACGGTTGGAATCGGCGGGGGTATGACCTTTTGGCGACTGTCCCGGACGAAAAACGGCGGGACTCCTGGTCCCGCCGCATAGGTAGTGATGGCCGTCCCGGCTAGAGGTCGATCGTCTCGCCGCCTTTCCGCGTCTTGTTGGCGCGGTCGGCCATGAAGCGGTCGAACTCGTCCTTGTCGCGGGCACGGCGCAAGTCGTGGACGTAGGCCTCGAACTCGCGGCGTTCCTCTTCGAGCCGGCGGCGTTCCTCGTCGAGCCGCTTCAGTTCGGCAGAGCGATAGTCGTCGAAGGCGAAATTGCCGCTGTCGGAGCCGGTGCGGTTGCGGCGAAAGCCGCGCGGACCGCAGTTTGATTCAGCCGACCAGTCACGCTTCATGCCCTCGAAGTGGCCGCGGATTTCTGGAATCCGGTTGCCCCAAAGGATGTAGGCGACCATGAGCAGCCCGAGCGGCCACGCCACGGCAAAGCCGATGACCATGAGAATGATGGTAAGCGGCGTCCAGGCCGGACGCAGGGCATGAGCGTAAGTCATTTCCGTACCCCTTCCCTCGTATATCGAACGTAACGAATTGGACGTGGGAACGGGAAAAGGCGGTTTCAAGAAAAAAGCGACACGGGCGTGTCCGATTTTAG
>JAYTZZ010000002.1:0-2757 GCA_043741595.1 Hyphomicrobiales bacterium
AGGGTGGTTGGTGAGCGATCGCGTCTCCAAACCAAGCCAACGCCTGAAGGGCGCGACGGGCGAATGGGAGATCGTCGTTGGCATGGAAGTCCACGCGCAGGTCAGTTCGAAATCGAAGCTGTTTTCCGGCGCGTCGACGGAATTCGGCGGCGCGCCGAACTCGCATGTCAGCCTGGTTGACGCGGCGATGCCGGGCATGTTGCCGGTGATCAACGCCGAGTGCGTCGCGCAGGCCGTGCGCACGGGCCTTGGCCTCAAGGCGAAGGTGAATCTCAAAAGCCGCTTCGACCGAAAGAATTATTTCTATCCCGACCTGCCGCAGGGCTATCAGATCTCGCAATATCAGCAGCCGATTGTCGGCGAAGGCGAGGTTAGGGTCGATCTTGCCGACGGCGAGACATTCAGCGTAGGTGTCGAGCGGCTGCATCTCGAGCAGGATGCTGGCAAGTCGCTGCACGACCAACACGCCACCATGAGCTACGTCGACCTCAACCGGTCCGGCGTGGCGCTCATGGAAATCGTGTCGAAGCCGGACATTCGCTCGGCAGACGAAGCGAAGGCCTATATGACCAAATTGCGCTCGATCCTGCGCTATCTCGGTACGTGCGACGGTGACATGGAGAAGGGAAGCCTTCGCGCTGACGTCAACGTGTCGGTGCGCCGTCCGGGCGAGCCCCTCGGCACACGCTGTGAGATCAAGAACGTCAACTCGATCAAGTTCGTCGGGCAGGCCATTGAGCATGAGGCGCGCCGGCAGATCGCGATCATTGAGGATGGCGGCACCATCAATCAGGAAACGCGCTTGTTCGATCCGGCAAAGGGTGAGACGCGCGCCATGCGCTCCAAGGAGGAGGCGCACGACTATCGCTATTTCCCGGACCCGGACTTACTGCCGCTGGAACTGGAGCAGGCTTATGTCGATGGACTGGCTCGCGCCCTGCCGGAGTTGCCGGATGCCAAGCGAACTCGGTTCGTCTCGGTCCTTGGTCTCAGCCCGTATGACGCTGCTGTCCTCGTCGCCGACAAGGAGACTGCAGACTACTTCGAGGCAACCGCGAAAGGGCGCGACGCCAAGCTCTCCGCTAACTGGGTCATCAATGAGCTCGCCGGGCACCTGAACAACGAAGGCAAAGCTATCGGCGATAGCCAGGTCTCTTCCGGCCAGCTCGGCAGCCTGATCGATCTCATCGTTGCGGGCACAATCTCCGGCAAGATCGCCAAGGATATGTTCGAAGTTTTATGGGAGGAGGGCGGTGACCCGGCGGCGATTGTCGAGGCGCGCGGCCTTCGGCAAGTCACCGATACTGGCGCCATCGAAAAGCTCGTCGATGACGTCATCGCCGCCAACCCTGACAAGGTCGCCGATGCCAAGACAAAGCCCGCAGCCCTCGGCTGGTTCGTCGGTCAGGTGATGAAAGCGAGCCAGGGCAAGGCCAACCCGCAGGCCGTCAGCACGCTCCTGAAGTCGAAGCTCGGACTGTGAGTCAGGCCGCGGACGGGGCACACATGGGCGGCGCCAGGCGCATCAGATGGCCGCGGATTTCCCGCGCCTCATGGCCGAGTTCTGCCGCCAGATTCGCGTGCTCCTTCCGCCAAAGGGGCACCGCCTTGGCTATCAGAACGATTCCGGCCTCGGTCAGGGAGACGCGCCGGGCACGGCGGTCGCTGCCATCGGCACGCAGAGTCACCAATCGGCGTTTTCCCAGCTTCCTGACCGCGGCTGTCACTGTGGCGTGATCCATCGCCAGGAAGCGGGCGAGTTCGCCGAGCTTCGGCTGGCCCATGCCGCCCATGGCGACCATCATCGAGAACTGCCCGTTGGTGATGGCCAACTCCGAGAACAGCCGGTCGAAGCGACGGGCAAGTTCGCGCGCGGTCCGCTGCGCCGCGAAGCAGAGGCACTGATCGCGCACCTCGTGGGCTACCGCTTTCGCAAAGGGGGTTGTCGCGGTCATTATGGTTTGATATCAACATATATCGGTCTCGACAAGCTAGACCTCCCCGGTGTCTACCTCGAAGGTAGGCACAGGGCTCCCGCAAAACGAGAATCCTGAGGTGCGTCAGATGCCGAACTCGAACTATCGCTGGGTCATCGTCGCAGCGGGCGGCCTTCTTGGCTGTGTCGCGATGGGATGCCTGTTCTCCCTGCCCATCTTCCTCCTGCCGATGGCCAAGGCGACCGGCTGGTCGACGACCGGTATCTCGGGGGCGATGACGATCGGGTTTTTGGCGATGGCGTTCTCGAGCCTCGGCTGGGGCTCGCTCTCTGATCGGTTTGGTCCGCGGATGGTCGTTCTGATCGGTTCGGCGATGCTGATCATCAGCCTGTTCTTTGCCAGCCGCGCGACATCGCTGCTTCAGTTCCAGTTATTCTTCGGACTGGTGGCCGGTGTCGCGGTCGCGGCGTTTTTCGCGCCGCTCATGGCTGCGGTTACAGGCTGGTTCGACACGCAACGCAGTCTCGCCGTCTCGCTCGTTTCAGCGGGCATCGGTATTGCACCGGTAACGATGACGCCGCTGACCGCGTGGCTGATCGCCAACCACGACTGGCGTTTCTCGATGCAGGTCCTCGCACTGATCGCGGCGGTGATCCTCATTCCGGCGACGTTTCTCCTCCGCCGTCCGCCCGCGCTGGAGCAGCCGGCAGCGGCTGTCGCTGCGTCCGCCGCGCTTCTGAGCGACGACGTGGATCGGAGCGACATGACGGTGCGGCAGGCGTTTAGGTCGGCGCCGTTTATCGCCCTTGCGCTCACAAAC
>JAYTZZ010000003.1:0-14638 GCA_043741595.1 Hyphomicrobiales bacterium
GGTCAAGTCATTCAGCCAATTGGCTATTCTCCGGCGATCTGATCGATCATGTGGCCCGAGCCCGGGTCTTGGGCGAGCAGCGGGGCGAGGCCGCCGAGCAGTGCATCCAGCGTCTCGGCTAACTGCCAAGGGGGATTGCAGATCACCAGCCCGGCCCCGTTGAAGGTGTCGGGCGTGTCACGGTCGCGGATGGTGAGTTCCGCCCGAAGAAGGCGCCGGATGCCGCTCTTGGCGAGGCCGAGACGCAGCCGATCAATCGCCGGGAGATCCTTGACCGGATACCAGAGAGCATAGATGCCGGTCGGCCATTTGCGATACGCCTCGGCGAACGCGGCGAGCATTGTTTGGAATTCGTCGCGCTCTTCGAAGGGCGGATCGACCAGAACCAACCCGCGCCGCTCCTTGGGCGGGACGAAGGCGCCGAGCGCCAGCCACCCGTCGAGGGCGATGGTGCGCACCTGGATGTCGCCGGCGAACAGCTTCTCAAGGGCGTTGGCGTCCTGCGGATGCAACTCGACGGCGGTGAGTCGATCCTTGCGGCGGAAGAGATGGCGGGCGATCCACGGCGAGCCCGGGTAGCGCGTGAGCGGTGAGAATTCGGTTGCGCCGTTTGCGGCGGCCACGGCGGAAAGATAAGGCGCCAGAAGGGTTTGGAGGGCGGGCGTGCGGGGCTTGCCCCAGATGCGACCGATGCCCTGATGCCACTCGCCGGTGCGCAATGACTCATTCGCTGTGAGGTCGTAGAGGCCGACGCCGGCGTGGGTATCGATGACGCGGAAAGCAGTGTCCTTTGTCTTCAATTTCTCCAGCAAAAGCGCCAGAATCGAATGCTAGAAAACATCGGCGAAGTTGCCGGCGTGGAAGGCGTGGCGGTAGTTCACGGGACTTGGCCCAAAGCCACCAGCGCCAAGGCTTTCGGGTAGAGCTTGTGTTCCTCGGCGAGGACCCGTTCGGCGAGACTGTCCGGCGAATCGTCCGGGCGCACCACGACAATTGCCCGGGCGATGTTCGGACCGCTATCGACGCTCGCTCGGACGAAATGCACCGTGCAACCGGTTTCCTTCACTCCGGCGGCGAGCGCGCGGGCGTGGGTGTCGAGTCCCGGAAAATCCGGGAGTAGGGATGGGTGGATGTTGATCAGCCGGTTGAACCAGCGATCGACGAAGGCCGGGGATAGAATGCGCATGAACCCGGCGAGGCAAACGATGTCGACGCGGGCGTCTGTCAGATGGCGATCGATGGCGGCTTCGAAGGTGGAGCGGTCGGGGAAGGATTTGGCGTCGACAACGGCGATCGCGACACCGGCCTCGGCGGCGAGCGTGAGACCGCCAGCATCGGATTTGTTGGAGACGACGAGCACAATTTCGGCGGGATAGTCGGGGGCTTTGGCGGCGGCGATGAGCGCCGCCATGTTGGAACCGCGGCCGGAAATGAGAATGGCGACGCGCTTCCGCGCCATTTATTTGGGTCCGAGGTCGAGCGCGCCGTCGGTGACCACCGCATCGTCTTTCCGCGTTTCGATGCGGCCGATCGCGATGACGGTCTCGCCATGTTCGCGAAGACTTGCCGCGACCGCGTCCGCGGCTTCAGGCGATACCACGACCGCCATGCCGACGCCGCAGTTGAAGGTGCGCAACATCTCCGTTTCCTCGATGAGGCCGAGGCCCGCCAACCAACGGAACACCGGTGGCACGGGGAGGGCGGCGAGGTCTATGCGCGCGGCAACGCCCTCAGGCAAAACGCGCGGCACGTTCTCGGTGATGCCGCCGCCGGTGATATGCGCCATCGCCTTGATCGCGCCGGTGGCGCGGATCGTGGCCAGCAGCGACTTAACGTAGATGCGCGTCGGCGTCAGCAGCGCATCGCCGAGCGTGCGCGCGTTGTCGAAGGGCGCGCGATCGGAATAGGAAAGGCCGGAATCGGTGACGAGTTTACGGACGAGCGAGAAGCCGTTGGAGTGGACGCCGGATGATGCGAGCGCCAGCACCACGTCGCCGCGCTTGACGTCGGCACGCGGCAGAACGCTACCGCGCTCGACGGCGCCAACGGCAAAGCCGGCGAGGTCGAAGTCCTTGTCCGCATAGATGCCGGGCATCTCGGCGGTCTCGCCGCCGATGAGGGCCGCGCCGGCAAGGCGGCACCCCTCGGCGATGCCGGCTACGATGGCGGCGCCCATCGCGGGCTCAAGCTTTCCGGTGGCGTAGTAGTCGAGGAAGAAGAGCGGCTCGGCGCCCTGGACGATCAGGTCGTTGACCGACATCGCGACTAGATCGATGCCGATGGTGTCGAGGATGCCGGTGTCGATGGCGATCCTGAGCTTGGTGCCGACGCCGTCTGTGGCGGCGACTAGGATTGGGTCTTTGTAGCCTGCGGCCTTGAGGTCGAAGAGGCCGCCGAAGCCGCCGATCTCGGCATCGGCGCCCGGACGGCGGGTGGCGCGCACCAAGGGCTTGATCGCGGCAACCAGCGCGTTCCCGGCGTCGATATTGACGCCCGAATCGGCATAGGCGACTGGCGCATTTCGCCTGTGTTTCGAGCTGGTCACGCGGGTTCGGGCCTCCGTGGCGGCGCATCCATACGACATGGGCAACCGATTGCAAGCCAGCGGACGACCCGAGACGATCGAAGTTATTGTCCCGCGAGATGGACGGCGAGCGGCCCCGTCGAATGCAGTTCGAGGATCGTTTCCGTGTCGATCCACAAATGATGCCAAGCACTGGCGGGCAAGCTCATGAACGCACCCGCGGGCAGGGGCTGCGCGTTGGCCGCGTCGGCGTTCTCGCCAAACGCCATCCGCCCGTTGCCCGAGATTATCGTGATGAATTCATCGGTCGTATGGGAGTGCGTGGGGATCTCATAGCCGGCGGGGAATTTGAAGCGTATGGCGAAGAGGCCCGCTTTCGATGGGTCGCCGTAGAGGACGGCGACTTGCGCGCCCGGCGGCAGGCCTTCCGCCGGCATCCAGGTGAGGGAACTTGGCTGGACGATGGTGGCGGTGCCTGTTTCCGCCGCGATCGACGTCTGGCCCGCGAGCAAGAGCAAAGCAAGGGCAGAAAGCATGGGTGCTGTTCGACGCATGATGAGTTCCTCCGAAAGTGGACACGAGCCCAGCGCGCCCGGCGAACGCAGCCTTGCGTTGTCTCGGCGTCGCCAACTACCTTGGGCGGACGCTGGCGAACTTGCCGCTTTGGCCCTTGAGTCACCATGACCGAAACGCCGCGTTCCTATGCCGATACACCGGATCGCCGGACACCTAGCGGGCCCGACCTCCTTTCGGAAATGCTCAAGGCGGTCCGGTTAACAGGGGCGGTGTTCCTGAACGCTTGTTTCAGCGCGCCGTTCGGAGTGATCGACCCGCGAACCTACGGTGCACGGACACCGATTGCGCGATTGCGCCATGTCAGCATTCTGCATCTGATCGTAGCGGGCGGCTGCAACTTCGAAACGGCGGGCGACCGCCGCCGCGTGACCGCCGGCGAAATTCTCTTTCTCCCGTTTCCGGATCAATACAGATTCTGGAATGGCGACCCGCCGCCGGCGATGGTTCCGGCGAGCAGCGTCATGCGGCCGGGTCCGATCGAGGGTGTGTGGACAGCCAACCACGGCGGCGGCGGCGAGGAAGTGCGCATGGTTTGCGGCTTCCTCGAATCTTCGGAATTTCTGTTTGCCCCGGTGTTTCGGACGTTGCCTGCTCTGATCGTCGAGCGAACAACCGACGACAAGGTCGGCGCACTCATCGCGTCGACTGTAGGCGAGATCGTGACGCTTGCCGAGGCGGCACAGCCGGGCACGCAGGCCGTTCTCGGGCGGCTCATGGAGATTCTGTTTGTGGAAGTGCTCAGGCGCTACGTTACCCGGTTGCCAGCGGGATCCAGCGGCTGGTTCGCCGCCCTCAACGATCCGGTCGTCGGCCGCACGCTGCAGCTTCTGCATTCCGACCCAACCCGCCGGTGGACGGTGGAGCAGATTGCGCACGAGGTTGGTTCGTCCCGCACGGTCGTTGCCGAAAGATTCAAGGTCCTCCTCGGACGCCCGCCGATCGACTATGCGACCGACTGGCGAATACAACTCGCCGCCGAACGCCTTCGAGCCGGCCAGGAGAGTGTGTCCGGCGTTGCGGCAAGCGTTGGCTACGAATCTGAAGCTTCCTTTAGCCGCGCTTTCAAGCGGGTCACCGGCGTGACCCCCGGAAATTGGCGCGAACACGCGGCAATACCTCGCTGAGTGTCCGCTTGGCTTTGGGCCCGGACGGTGCCATTTCTAGTCCCGTCGTGCCGTGCCCCGCGGCAGCCTTGGGGCCTGGCCGATCGAGGAGACGGGTCGACCTTTGACGCTTCCAAATCTCATCACCATCGGCCGGCTCCTGCTGGTGCCGCTGATCATCTGGTTCATCGTCGCGGATCAGCCGCTGGCGGCGTTCTGGGTTTTCGTCGTCGCCGGGATCAGCGATGCGGTCGACGGGTTCATCGCCCGCCAATTCGATCTCCGCTCCGACCTCGGCACTTACCTCGACCCGATCGCCGATAAGACGTTGCTGGTTTCGATCTACGTTACGCTGGCCGTCGTCGAGGCGATCCCGGTATGGCTGACGATCCTGATCGTCAGCCGCGATTTTCTGATTGTCGGCGCAGTGGTGCTGTCGTGGATGGTGGGCGAGCCGACATCGGTCCATCCGCTCCGCGTATCTAAGGTGAACACGCTGGCGCAGATTGTCTTGGCCGCCGTCGTTCTCGGCGATCTGGCGTTCAGCCTTGACCTGGCGAACGTGCGGACCGGATTGGTCTATGTCGTCGCCGCGCTGACGGTCGCATCCGCCGCGATCTACCTCGTCGGATGGGTGCGCACCATGGGCGCTGGCGAGGCTGCTTCACCGGGTACGACAGGCATGACTCAACAACGTCCCCGCGACGAGGGCCCATGACACGGCGTCAGCAGGCGGCAGCATTCTGGGTGGGTGGGCTCATCCTGCTTGTGCTCATGCTGACGCTGTTCCGGCAAATCCTGTTGCCGTTCGTCGCCGGGGCGGCGTTGGCCTACGCGCTCGACCCGGCGACTGACTGGCTGGAGCGGCACGGGTTCAATCGCCTGGGCGCGACTTCGACGATCCTCGCCATCCTCCTCGTTGGCTTCGCGGCAGTGATCATCGTGCTCGTCCCGCTGCTGATCAACCAGACGATCGATTTCGTTCAGCGGCTGCCGAGCTACATCACCCGCCTGCAGGAGATGTTCGGCTCGGTTCTCGACAGCGAGGCCGCAAAGTTCCTTGGCATCGACCCGGACAGCCTCCGCGCCTCGCTGACGAGCTTCATGAGCCGGGGCGTCGACGTAGTGACGACGCTGATCGGATCGATCTGGACCGGCGGCCGCGCCATTGTCGATGTTCTCTCGCTGGTCGTAGTGACGCCGTTCGTCACGTTCTACCTTCTACGCGACTGGGACCAGATGATCGCGCGGGTCGACCGCCTGCTGCCACAGGACCATGCCGACGAGATACGGGGCCTTGCCCGCGAGATCGACCACAAGGTCGCGGCCTTCGTTCGCGGCCAACTGCTGGTCGGTTTCCTGTTGGGTGTCTTCTACGCAACCGGACTCGTTGCAATCGGCCTGAACTACGGACTGCTCATCGGCCTGGCCTCCGGCATCCTCAGTTTCATTCCCTATCTCGGCTTCACCGTCGGCTTCGTCCTCTCCATCATCATCGCCCTCGTCCAATTCTGGCCCGACTGGCCCTGGCTGCTGGCGACCGTGGCGGTGTTCATGGTCGGCCAGTTGCTGGAAGGCTACATCCTCCAGCCGCGCCTTATCGGGCGGAGCGTCGGCCTGCACCCGGTCTGGCTGATATTCTCGCTCTTCGCCTTCGGTCTCCTGTTCGGCTTCGTCGGGCTGCTCATCGCCATCCCCGCCGCGGCCGCCATCGGCGTGCTCACGCGCTACGGTATCGAGCGTTATCGGGCGAGCCCATTCTTCCGTGGGAACGGGCCCGCGGGCAAGCGATGACCGACCGTCGTCCGCCTGCGGCGCGTCAGTTGCCGCTGAGCCTGCCCCACCGCGCCGCCATGACGCGCGCCGATTTTCTTACCGGCGCCGCCAATGCCCGCGCCATCGAACTCATCGACGGCTGGCCGGAGTGGCCGGCGCCCGTCGTGCTCCTCGCGGGGCCGGTCGGTTCGGGCAAAAGCCACCTCGTCGAAATCTGGCGCGAGGCGAGCGGAGCGACGGTGGTCGAGGCCGCGCACTTAGAAGACGACAAGGTCGCCGATCTCGTCTCCGAGGGCGCGGTGGCGGTGGAGGACCTCCACGCCGGGCCGCTCGACGAGCCGGCACTGTTCCATCTGCTCAACCTTGCCGGGGAACGCGGCACACCGGTGCTGCTGACGAGCCGGGTCTGGGCGTCAGCGTTGCCGGTCACGCTCGCCGATCTCGCCTCGCGTCTCCGCGCCGCCCGGCCAGTGGAACTCGGCGAGCCGGACGACGATCTTCTCCGCCGCGTGCTGGTCAAGCTGTTCGCCGACCGGCAGCTCGCCGTCGACAGCGCTGTCGTCGACTACATCGTTGTGCGCATGGAGCGCTCGCTGCAGGCGGCCAACGCGCTTGTCGACGACCTCGACCGGGAAGCGCTTGCCGCCGGCGGCGCGGTCACGAGACGGCTCTCCGCCGGGGCGCTAGCGCGGGTCTTTGACCGGCGCCCTGAGGATGTGGAGGAGTAGCCCGTGAACTCATAAATAGGCAGCCCGATGGTAGTCTGCTTAATAGCGGTCTTCGGACGTCGTTCCGCATCGAAGGCGTTTCCGAAATTCGCCAAAAACGGACACGAGTGCATCAGTCGCCTTCAAGGCGGCCGTGGCTCAACCCGCCCCTAGACGGAGAGCAGCCGGTTCACCAGCTCGGTCCGATTGTGCACGTCGAGTTTGTCGTAAATCCACCGGCCGTGGGCGATTGCGGTGTGCTTGCTGATGCCGAGCCGCTCCGCGATGACCTCGTTGGAAGCCCCAGTAGCCATGAGTACACAGACCTCGGCCTGGCGGCGGCTCAAGGCCAACTTGCCGACACGTCGAATCAGAGCAATCGGCAGTGGCTCTTTGTAACTGATGGTAATAGCGATCAGACCGCCTGCTGGATCCTCACCTTCGAGCCAGTGAGCCCGAAATGTGAACCCGCCCCAAGCGTTCTGAACATGGTAGGCGGGCGGCGAAGACGAGGGGTCCTCGACGAAGACGCGACGGAGATTCCGGCATAACTGAACCAGCGGTTCGGGTAGCGCGACAACGCGACTGAAGACTGTTTCGCGTCCCAAGCGTGGATGCGAGGCGAGAAAAAGAAGCCTGCGTCCCTCCGCCGACAGATGGATCGGCTTGCCTGTCTGGTCGGCCACTATGACGCCGCTCGTGCCACTGTCCACCAGCGCAGTCTTGCTGTCAGTTCGTCTTTCAAGGGCGTGAGCCAAGAAGGGACCAAGAGCGGCAATCCTGCGCTTCTCTTCTGGTGTGAACGCTGCCTCGCCGGGCCCTCGGTGGAGCGTCAGCCGACCCAGTCCAAGCTTGCGCCCGGGATCACGGACGATGAGCCGGACGAATGAGTCCCAGCGGTGATGCCGATAGAAGACGTTGTAGAACTCGCTCCGGCGAAACGCGTTCATGTCCTTTCCTGACGCTGCTTCCCAATCGAGAACTCCGACCTGGGTCCGCATGGATTCGGAGAAGTCGAAGCCGGGAAGCAAGCGATCGGGGCGCCGGTGAAATTCTTCCATGTAGATGCGGATCATCACCGGAGAGTCGGGAGCGTCCTCATAAATGTTGGCGAGGTCGCCCTTATCGTCGGTGAAGAAGAACGTGCTCGTGATAGATGGCACCAGGGCCCGAAGTTCGTCGATCAACGCCGGCATTACCGCCTCGCCGCCCAGCCCGAGGCAGCACAGCTGCTTGAAGCGGGCTTCAGCCCTGGCTGCGGTCGTCTTCCCCATTCCCGCGGCTCTCCGGGCGCTCAGAAATCAAGGCTTCACCAAGATATAGCATGATCGGGGTATGTTTCGGTTCCAGCGCTTCGCTACTGGGTGACTTCCACAACCTGACAGGAGGAAGTCATGTCCAATCCGTTCAGACACGCAGCGTCGGCCGGCGCCGTTCTAGCCATTGTTCTTGTCGCCGCATCCGCATGGGCCGCAGACGCGCCGCTCCAACCGCTGAAGGTCTCAAAGGAGTGCAGCAAGTACTCCGGCGGCAACCCGAGCTTCTGTACGATCACCGAGTCAAGCCTTTCGGTGCTGCCGGCGGGGACCAAAGTCCTCTACTATGGACCGGTCACTAACAACCCCAACTTCTCGACCAACAACATCGTTCTGGACGATGGCGCGGGTAGCACCGCGGCCGGAAACTGCATTGTTTATTTCGCGGCAGTGCCGGCCGGGATGTGCGCGTTCTACGCCGGCAGCGGCAAGCTCGCTGGCTTCCAGGCGGTGGTCAAAGTCTCGGTCGACGACAAGCAGGTCTGGCACTGGGAAGGCGGCTATCTTCTGACGCCGCCCACCAACTAAAATCAAAGGCCATCGGCGGGACTACATCGTCGGTGGCTTTACTCTCCGAGAGTCTGCTTTGGGTCACAATGCGAAGTAGATGGGCGGCATAGCCATGTCCGCTTAGACGCCGAGTCCGGAAGTGTGATTGCAGTTTTCCCCAATCGGAGCTTCGAATCGTGCGATCTGAACACAGCGCCTGTGAATGAAGCGTCATCAAGCCGATGATCCCGAACTGGGCACGCGGCGTTCTCGCGTCGTCAAGCGCATCCATCCGGCTTTGGCTGCGCGCCACGCCCAGGAGAAATTTCAGCAAATACCTTGGCGAAATCGTCATATTTCAGGTTTAGGGCTATAGTTTCGCCGAGGATTGTTCCCAAGTCTCAACTGCCATGGATCAGAAAACCCCCACCGTCGCCGCGGCCGGCGCCACCATTGTCGAACTCGAGGCTGCGCCCGCGCGGCTCCGCCAGCGGCCCGACCGGTTCATCAACCGCGAATTGTCGTGGCTGCATTTCAACCGTCGTGTTCTGGAGGAGGCGAGCAACCCGCGCCATCCGGCGCTCGATCGGCTGCGCTTTCTGTCGATCTCGGCAAACAACCTCGACGAATTCTTCATGGTGCGCGTCGCCGGCCTGAAGGGCCATCAACGACTCGGCATCGCCATGATCTCCGACGACGGCCAGTCGCTGAGCGAGCAACTGGCGAGCATCGGCAGCGCCGTCTCCGCGCTGGCGAGCGACCAGCAGGCGGTGTGGGGCGAACTCCGCGAGGAACTCGTCCAGTCGGGCGTGATGCTCGTCGATGCCAAGGAGCTCGACGACAGCGAGCGCCGCTGGCTGGAGCATCATTTCCTCGATGCGATCTTCCCGGTGTTGACGCCGCTTGCGATCGACCCGGCGCACCCGTTTCCGTTCATCCCCAACCTCGGGCTGACGGTCGCTCTGCAGCTCAGGCGCAAGACCAATGGTCAGAACATGACCGCGCTCTTGCGGATGCCGGGCACGCTCGACCGCTTCATCCGCCTGCCATCGACGGACGCCAACCTCGACCGCTTCATCAGTCTCGACCAGGCGGTGACACTCTTCGTCGCGCGTCTCTTCCCCGGATACGACGTCGAGGGGCAGGGCGCCTTCCGCGTCATCCGCGACTCGGACATCGAGGTGGAGGAAGAAGCCGAAGACCTGGTGCGCTTCTTCGAAAGCGCGCTCAAGCGCCGCCGCCGCGGTTCGGTTATCCGGCTCGAGATGGAAGCGGCCATGCCGGAGAGTCTGCGCCAGCTCGTTGCCGAGGCGCTCTCGGTATCGGGCGACGAAATTTTCTTCGTCCACGGGGTGCTGGCGCTGAACGACCTCTCGCAGATTGCTGCCATCGACCGGCCAGCGCTAAAATTCCAGGCGTATACGCCCCGCTTTCCCGAGCGCATCCGCGACCACAACGGCGACTGCTTCGCCGCCATCCGCGAGAAGGATCTCATCGTCCATCATCCCTACGAGTCGTTCGACGTGGTGGTGCAGTTCCTGCGCCAGGCCGCGTCCGACCCGGACGTGATCGCGATCAAGCAGACGCTCTACCGCACCTCCAACGACTCGCCGATCGTCCGCGCGCTCGCCGAGGCCGCCGAGGCGGGGAAGACGGTGACCGCGGTCGTTGAGCTGAAGGCGCGCTTCGACGAAGCCGCCAACATCAAGTGGGCCCGCGATCTCGAGCGTGCGGGCGTGCAGGTCGTTTACGGTTTCATCGAGCTGAAGACGCACGCCAAGCTGTCGCTGGTCGTCCGTCGCGAGGCGGGGCAACTTGCCACCTACGTCCATATCGGGACCGGCAACTATCATCCGGTGACGGCGCGTCACTATACCGACCTGTCATTCTTCTCCGCCGACCCGAGCATCGCCCGCGACGTCGGCAGCATCTTCAACTATATCACCGGCTACTCCGAACCGGTGACGCTGGAGCGCATGGCGGTGTCGCCGCTGACTCTCCGGAAGCGCATTCTCGATCTGATCGCCGGCGAAGTGGCACATGTCCGCGCCGGCAAGCCCGGCCAGATCTGGATGAAACTGAACGCGCTTGTCGATCCGCAGATCATCGACGCGCTCTACGATGCCAGCCAGGCCGGCGTCGACATCGACCTCGTCGTCCGCGGCATCTGCTGCCTCAGGCCGGGCATCGTCGGCCTATCGGAGCGCATCCGCGTCAAGTCGATTGTCGGACGCTTCCTCGAACACGCGCGCATTTTCTGCTTCGGCAACGGTTTCGGACTGCCTTCCGATCAGGCCATGGTCTATATCGGCTCCGCCGACATGATGCCTCGCAACCTCGACCGCCGCGTCGAGGCGATGGTGCCGATCCTGAACCCGACCGTCCACGAGCAGGTGCTTGGCCAGATCATGGTCGCCAACCTCTCCGACAATCAGCAGAGCTGGCGCGAACTGCCCGACGGAAGCTCGGAGCGGATCAAGCCGGCGAAGGGCGAGGCGCCGTTCAACGCCCACGAGTATTTCATGACCAATCCGAGCCTCTCGGGCCGCGGTAAGTCGCTGAAGACCGACCCGCCGAAGCCGCTCCGCCGCCGCGCGAAAGAGGCCTGACCGCGTGGCGAAGCCCGCGGTGGAAGACGCCCCCGGCCGCATCAAGGACGGCGGCCCGGTCGCCATCGTCGATATCGGCTCGAACTCGGTGCGGCTTGTCGTCTATGAGCACCTCGGGCGCTCGGCGACGCCGTTGTTCAACGAAAAGGAACTTTGCGGACTGGCGCGCGGCGTCGCCAGCCGCGGCCGCCTCGACCCGGAAGCCATCGCCTCGGCGCTGACCGCGATCCGCCGGTTCGTGGCGCTGACCGAGCAGATGCAAGTGGCATCGCTGCATGTGCTAGCGACGGCGGCAGTGCGCGAGGCTTCGAACGGCAACGAATTCATCAACGCGGTCGAGGCGATCGCGAAGGTCAAGGTCGCGATCCTGACCGGCGTCGAGGAAGCGCGACTCTCCGCGCTAGGCGTGCTCTCCGGTTTCCGCAAGCCCGACGGCATCGCCGGCGACCTCGGCGGCGGCAGCCTCGAGGTCGT
Organism: Hyphomicrobiales bacterium; assembly: GCA_043741595.1. Taxonomy (GTDB): domain Bacteria; phylum Pseudomonadota; class Alphaproteobacteria; order Rhizobiales; family Kaistiaceae; genus DASZQY01. The sequence continues at coordinate 11,575 of JAYTZZ010000003.1, forward strand.
CGACATCAACGGGTCGAAGATCGGCGAGGGCGAGACCTTTCCGCTGGGCGGCCTCCGCCTCGAGGAGACATCGGAAAAATCGCTGAAAAAGGCGGAAAAGATCGCCACCGAAGTTCTCGCCGGCTCGAAGGTGCTGGCCAAGGGCTCGAAGCGCGCGTTCTACGCCATCGGCGGCACGTGGCGCTCGCTCGCCCGGCTGCACATGCGCCAGAAAGGCTACCCACTCCACGTCATGCACCACTACGCGATAGATCCCGGCGAGGCGGCGGACTTCTGCCGCATGGTAGCGCGCCGGGACATCGACGCCATCGACTCGATCGAAGTCGTGTCACGGAGCCGCCGCGCGCTGCTCCCCTACGGCGCCGCCGTGCTGGAACAGGTGATCAAGGCGATGCAGCCCTCGACCATCATCATGTCGGCGCTCGGTGTGCGGGAGGGGTTGCTCTACGACCTGCTCGACGCCAAGGAAAAGGCCAAGGACCCGCTGATCGTTGCGTGCGAGGAACTGGCGTATCTCCGCTCGCGCTCGCCGCGCCACGTGCATGAGCTGGGGCCGTGGTCGGAGATGGCATTCAAGGCCATCGGTCTCGACGAGACCACGGAAGAAGCGCGCCTCCGCCGCGCCGCCTGTCTGCTCGCCGACATTCATTGGCGCGCACACCCGGAGTATCGCGGCGAGCAAGCGCTTAACCTTATCGCTCACGCCGCATTCATCGGCATCGACCATCCCGGCCGCGCCTATCTGGCGCTCGCCAATTTCTATCGCCACGAAGGGCTGATCGACGAGGTGCTATCGCCGCGCATTCGTGAACTGGTGTCGACGCGGTTGATGGAGCGGGCCCGAGCGCTCGGTGCGACGCTTCGCGTCGGGCATCTTATTTCGGGCGCGATGCCTGACATCGTCCAGCGCACGCGCATCGAGTCGCGCGGCAAGACGCTGACGCTGGTTCTGCCTGCCGACCTCGCGCCGCTAGGCGGCGCCCGCGTGTTGCGTCGTCTGGGGCAATTGGCAAAGATAGCGGGGCTGGAGCCGGCGATCGCGGTTAGCTAGCTGTTCAAAGAAGGAGAGTTGCCATGCATTGGAAATTGGGTGCGATTATTGGAACTGCGCTGCTATTCGCTGTCACAGGTGCGAGCGCAGCAACCATCAACGTCACTATCAAAGGTCACAAATTTTCCCCCGCCGCGGTGACGGCGCACGTCGGTGACAAGATCGTGTGGACGAACGAAGATGCCTCGCCACACACGTCAACCGCCACGTCCAAGGATTGGGACTTGTCAGTTCCACCCGGCAAGAGCGCGAGCCTGATGGTCGCGAATGCGGGCACCTTCGACTATTTCTGCAAAATCCACCCGAGCATGAAGGGCAAGCTCACCGTCAATTGACGGCAGTCTCCGTCCGATAACCGGGGAGGCGGGCATGCTTGACTATAGACAAGCGTCGCTTATCATGCATCGGGAATGATCGAGAGCTTCCGGAATCGTAACCTGAAGCGCCTGTTCGAACGAGGTGACCGCAGTCGGATACAGCCGGCTTTCGTCAACAAGGTCGAGCGCATACTGTCGCGTCTGGATGCAGCAACTACCATCGGGGACTGCGACGCTCCGGGTTTCGGCCTGCATCCGTTGCGGGGCGAACTCGCTGGCTTTTGGGCGATTACCGTTAGTCGAAACTGGCGCGTGATTTTTCGGTTTGCGGATGGCAACGCATTTGACGTCGATCTCGTAGACTACCATTGAGGATTTGACACCGTGCCGATGAAAAACCCACCCCACCCCGGGCTGCACGTCCGCTTCGACTGCCTTGAGCCGCTTAGCTTGACGGTAACGGAGGGTGCGACGGTTCTGGGCGTTAGTCGTCAGGCCCTAAACAACTTGGTCAACGGCCGCAGCGGGATTTCTCCCGAAATGGCGGTGCGGCTCTCGAAGGCGTTTGGAGGAAGCGTCGAGGTCTGGTTGAGGATGCAGCTGGCCTACGACCTGGCCGAAATCTCGCAACGCGCCGCCGCTATCAAAGTGCGTCGCGTGCCACGCAAAAAGGCCGCGTAGGGACTTCTACTTCTCTATCGCAACGACGTGGTTCTGGTCGACGGCCAGCGCGATCTGGCCGCGCTTCAGCTTGAGCGCGGTTTCCCCGAAGAGATCCCGCCGCCAGCCGGTGAGCGCCGGAACCTCGGCGTCGTCGTCGCTGGCGATGGCCTCAAGGTCGTCGACCGTGGCGATGATCTTGGAGGCGACGCCGTGGCTTTCGCTGATCATCTTGAGCAGCACCTTGAGCAGATCGACCGCCGCGCCGTTGCCGTTCATGGCGGGACGGTGCTTCGGCACCTTCGGCAACTGATCCTTCGGGATGTCGAGCGCCTTGCGCACGTTGACAAGGATGTCTTCCGCGGCTCGTGAGCGCTCGAAGCCGCGCGGGATGGTGCGAAGCTGGCCGAGAGCGCTGGCGTTGGTCGGCTGCTGCGCCGCGATCTCGTAGATGGCGTCGTCCTTCAGCACACGCCCGCGCGGGACGTCACGCGCCTGGGCCTCGCGTTCCCGCCAGGCAGCGATGGCCTGCAGCACGGCGAGTTCGGATGGCTTGCGCACGCGGAGCTTCAGCCGCTTCCAGGCGAGCTCCGGTTCCATCTGGTAGGTGTCGGGAGAGGTCAGCACCTCCATCTCCTCGCGCACCCAATCGGTGCGCTCCTGCTCGTCGAGACGGGCGGCGAGCGCCTGATAGACGTCGCGAAGGTGGGTGACGTCGGCGAGAGCGTATTCGGTCTGGCGTTCCGAAAGCGGCCGGCGGCTCCAGTCGGTGAAGCGCGAGGACTTGTCGATCTTGGCGCCGGTGAGGCGGTGGACGAGCTGGTCGTAGCTGATCGAATCGCCGAAGCCGCAGACCATGGCGGCGACCTGGGTATCGAACACCGGGTGCGGGATCAGGCCACCGAGGTGGTAGACAATTTCGATGTCCTGACGGGCAGCATGAAAAACCTTGATGACGTTCTCATTCTTCATCAGTTTGAAGAATGGATCGAGCGAGAGGTCGGGCGCCATGGCGTCGATCATCACCGCCTCTTCC
>JAYTZZ010000004.1:0-2746 GCA_043741595.1 Hyphomicrobiales bacterium
TTTTTGTTCAACTCTTTTCGATTGCAGTCGGCACGCTCATCGGAGGCCCGATCGGCGACCGCATAGGCAGGAAATACGTGATCTGGGTGTCGATCCTCGGCGTCCTTCCGCTGACCTTGATCCTTCCGCACGTTGGTCTGGTCGCGACCGTCATCCTGACAATCCCGATCGGCATCGGCCTCGCTTCGGCGTTCCCCGCGATCATCGTGTTCGGGCAGGAATTGCTCCCGGGAAGGACCGGCATGGTTTCCGGCCTCTTCTTCGGTCTCGCATTCGGCATGGGAGGGCTGGGCGCAGCGGCGCTCGGCGAACTCGCTGACATGACGAGCATCGAGTTCGTCTATCAGGTATGCGCTTTCCTGCCGGCGATCGGTCTGCTCACGATCTTCCTGCCGAACATCGAGCGTTCGAAGCCTAGCGCTTGAGGAACTCCGCGAACGCGTCCTTGTAGTCCGCGTGCCAGCGCGACAGCGGAGGGCGGTTCTCGGCGATGTCGTCAGCGGCCCAGGTGATGCGCTTGGCGTCGACCGCGCTGGTAACGTCGTTGTCCGGGCAGGTGATGTAGAAGTCGCCCTTCCCCATGCGTTCCAACAGCACGTCGATGACCTGATCCGGCCACCATGCACCGTCGGGCTTGGGCCCGCCGCTGCGCGCAGTCAGGCCCGTGTGGACCCAACCGGGCACGAGGAGATGGGCGCTGACCTTGCAGCCGGGCGTGTTGCGCAGCACATGCTGCAGACCTTCGGTCTCGACTTTCACGCCGGCCTTGGAGACGTTGTAAGCGGTATCACCGGGCGGCGTGGTGATCCCCTGCTTCGAGCCAGTGTTCACAATTGCGGCCGGAGTCCCTTGCGCGATCATCGCCGGCGCAAAGGCGTGGACACCATTGATGACGCCCCAGAGGTTAGTGCCAAGGACTCGCTGCCAGCCCTCGTAGTTCTCGAACGGGCCTCCACCGGGACCAGTGCCAGCGTTGTTCATCAGGATGCCGACTTCGCCGAAGGCGGAATACACCCGCCCTTTCAGCCGCTCGACATCGTCTTTGGAGCTGACGTCGACCTTGACGGTCAGCACTTCACCTTCGCCCGCGGCGTTGATCTCCGCTGCTGCCTTGTCGAGATGCGCCTTGTCGAGATCGGCAATAGCAACGTTCAGACCGAGCGCGGCGAAGCGCTTGGCCGCTGCAAGACCAATCCCGCTCGCGCCCCCGGTGATGACGGCCGTGCGGCCTTTCGCGATTGCCGGATGCATGGATGATCCTCCGTTCATGACGAGCGGCTAGCACCTTGCCCGACCTGACGGCAAGCGTGTTGGGAGGATCAGACCACGAGGCGGGAGGGGGGAACGACCGCCAACCGCGGGCGCTCACTTTCGGTGAAGCGACGTTCCAAGTCTTCGAGGGGCATCGGCCGACCGTACATGTAGCCCTGAAAGGCATGGCATCCAAAACGGCGGAGAAGCAGCGCCTGCATCTCGGTCTCCACGCCCTCGGCTATCGCCGCAACGCCAAGATTGCGGGCAATGTTCAGGATGGTCTGGACGATGACGCGATCATTCTGGTCGGTCTCCAGGTCGTTGACGAACGAGCAATCGATCTAGAGCGCGTCGATCGGCAGGCGCTTCAAATGCGACAGCGAGGAATAGCCCGTGCCAAAATCATCGAGAGCGATCTTGACGCCGAGTGCTTTCAACGCGGCGAGCGCCACGTCGACTTCGGCGACATTGTCGAGCATGACGTGTTCGGTAAGCTCGATCGTGAGGCTGCAGGAGTTGGCGCCGGTCGCGCGCATGGCATTGGTGACAAGCTCGACCAATTCATTTCCGAGCTGCTGCCCGCTAGTGTTGACTGCCATCTGCAGGTGGCGCATCTCCGGCTTCTGCTGCCAGCGGCGGAGCGTACCGCAAGCGGTCGCCAATACGAACGCATCAATCTGCCCGCCAAAGCCGGCGCGCTCGGCAAGTGGAATGAATACCGACGGCGGTATCTGACCGCGTGTCGGGTGATCCCAACGAAGCAGTGCTTCGACGCCAAAACATGCTCCCGCATCATCTACCTGCGGCTGATAGTGGAGAGCAAGACCGCCACTCTCAAGCGCGTGGCGGAGTTCGGTGGTGAGAGCCAGCTCCTCTTCGAGGACGGCCTGCATCTCGGCGGCGAAGAACGATACGCCTCCCCGACCCGCGGCCTTGGCCTCGTACATCGCCATGTCAGCGCGTTTGAGCAGCTCGTCGACGCTCATGTCGTCGCCACGAAAGAGCGCGACGCCGACGCTTGCCGAGGTATTGAACGAAAAGGCGTCGAGGACGAAAAGGCGCGGCGATAGCGGTGTGAATCCGTTCGACGACCCGCCGCACTTGCTGTTCGGCAAGATCCTCTTCGAGGCCGAGGCTCTGGAGCAGAATGACAAATTCATCGCCGCCGAGACGCGCGACAAGATCGCCACTCCCCACGATCGGCTTGAGCCGTCCCGCTACTCCACAAAGCAGCCGGTCGCCAAACTGATGTCCCTTGGTGTCGTTCAGAACCTTGAACTGATCGAGGTCGATGAAGAGAAGAGCGCTCCAGCGTTCGTCGCGGGCGGTAAGCGCGGCCTGTAGCCCGTCGACCAACGCGCCGCGATTGGGAAGACGCGTCAGCGGATCGAGATAAGCGAGATCATGGATACGTGCCTCGCTGCGTTTCCGCTCGGAGATGTCGACGAAATAGCCGTGCCAGAGAGTGGTACCATCCGATTGCGCTTCCGGT
>JAYTZZ010000005.1:0-6486 GCA_043741595.1 Hyphomicrobiales bacterium
GCAACCCAGTCGATGCCGGTGGCGAGGGCGGCGTCGAGATCAGCGCGATCCTTTACCGTCAGCGCGGCGAAATCGATAACGGTGTCGGGAACGCTGACGCCCTTGCGGTTTGAGAGCACGGTGCCGACCTCGACACTGGTCAACGCGGTGGTGCTCGTGGCGGCGGCAACGCGGAGGCGCACCTTGCCATCGTCGAGCAAAAGGCGATGGCCGGGCCGCAGGGCAGCGAGGATCTCGGGGTGGGGAAGCTCGACGCGGGTTGCATCGCCGAGGGTTGGATCTGAATCCAGCGTGAACATCTGTCCGGGGGTCAGCATCACGGTCCGATCGGCGAAGGCGCCGATGCGGAGCTTAGGCCCCTGCAGATCGACGAGGATGCCGATCGGGCGACCGGTCTCGGCCTCGACCTCGCGGATAGTGGTCACCAGCCGACGCAGCATGTCGTGGTCGGTGTGGCTCATGTTGATGCGGAAGAGATCGGCGCCGGCACGGAAAAGGTTGGCGATCGTCGCCTTGTCGGAGGAAGACGGGCCGAGAGTCGCGAGAATCTTGACCTTGCGCGAGCGCCTCATCAGCCGCCCGTTCCCGTGTCGTCGGCGCTCGCCGTGCCCGGCTCGGTCAACTGGACGGTCCAGCTCTTCTGCTCGCCGGTGTCGACCTCGAAGAAGCCGCTGCGTTCAAAACCACGCGCGACACAATCCTCGATTCCCTTGATCGTGAACATCTTGTCGCGCGTGCACATCGCCGCCTTGCCTCCCCACACACCGCCCTGATCATAATCCACGGCGTACACGTAGTAGAAGCGCGACACCAGCGCACCGGCGACCAGGGTCTCGCATGTATCCTTGGCGACGTTCCACCAGCCCTCCGTGATCCACTGACGGTTCTCCTTGTAGCCGATGGCGACTCCGACGCGGTTGGCGGTGCGGTTGCAGAGGCGGAGGCCTCTGGCGGTTGTATCGGCGGTGAGGCCACCGCTTACGCCGGCCGGGGCGTCAGAACCGGAGAGGAGGCGGACCTGCGCCTGATCTTTCCCCCCCGCCGACTGCAGCAGGAAGAACACCACGCCGCCGGCGATCACAACAACGGCTACGGCGGCGATCACTACCGCCTGACGGTGCCATGAGAGGATGGTTAGCGGGCGCTTCGGCACGGGTTTGAAAAACTTCGAACTCTTGTCGGTTGATGCGGCTCGCCAATTCCGCGGACACTTATGGCGCGCGGACCTTGCCCTCGTCAACGAGCGCCAACGCTGCCCAATAGCAGACAGAAGGTCGCGAAAACTACTCGGGGCAGAAGGCGGCAGGATCATGGCCCAGAGTTCCCTGAAGGCATTGCATTCGTGGGCTGTTTTCGTTGGTCCGGCCCCTCTATGATCCACGCCCTGATGGACATCCGGCTTCAGGATTTTGCCCCATTAGCCCTTGTCGAGGGCGACCCCGCTTGCGGACTGCTCCTCGTCTGCGATCACGCTGCCAACCGGCTGCCACCTGAATACGGCGGCCTCGGGTTGCCGGCGGGGGAATTTTCTCGCCACATCGCCTACGACCCAGGTGCTGCGGCGGTGACGCGGGCGCTCGCCGCGCGTCTCGGCGCTCCCGCGGTCCTCTCGACGTTCTCGCGCCTGCTTATCGATGCCAACCGCGGCGCCGACGATCCGACGCTGATCATGCGGCTTTCCGACGGGGCGGTCGTACCTGGGAACGTCGCCGTTGATGCCACGGAGCGGGCGCGGCGCATTGCCCGGTTTCATGCGCCGTACCATGCCGCGATCGACGCAGCGCTCACGCGGGCGATCGCGACCGGCCGCATCCCGGCGATCGTCTCCATGCACAGCTTCACGCCCGTGTGGCGGGGCAACACCAGGCCGTGGCACGCCGGCATCCTGTGGGACAGGGATCCACGCCTCGCGATGCCGCTGATCGAGGCGCTGCGGGCTGACCCGATGCTCGTCGTCGGCGACAACGAGCCCTATGCGGGGGCGCTCTTCAACGACACCATGCACCGCCACGGCACGGAGCGCGGATTGGCCCACGCCCTTATCGAAATCCGCCAGGACCTGATTGCTGACGAGGCTGGCGCCGGGGCCTGGGCCGGGCGGTTGGCGGGTATCCTCGCCAACCTCAATCGCGACCCGGAAATCCACACCGTGCGGCACTACGGCTCACTCACCGACTAGCGGTGGACGGAGGGCCAAACGCGCTTGACCCGTCATGGCGAGGGTCGCAAAACCATCCCACCGTCTTGCCGCGTCAGGAAAGGGTTCCGATGGCCGCCGCCTCCGCTTCCGTCAGCTTCGCAAAGGATCAGCTCAGGACCATCGTCGAGCGCATCGAGCGGCTCGAGGAGGAGAAGCAGGCGCTCGCCGACGACATCAAGGAAGTCTACGCGGAAGCCAAAGGCAACGGCTTCGACACGAAGGTTCTGCGCACGGTCGTGCGGCTCCGGAAGGTGGATCAGGCGGAGCGGGCCGAGAGCGAGGCGCTGCTCGACCTCTACATGCACGCGCTCGGCATGGCGCCAATGCAGGCGGCGGAGGCCGCGGAATAACCGTATTTTCGGGAATTAGCGGATCGAAGCGATCAGCGGCTCTAACGTGAGGTCGACCATCGCTGGCTGCTGGACGAGCGCGCCGGAGAACCGGTCGGTGCGGAGATCCGGGTAGGGAGTTGCCCCGAAGCCTGCGCTAAAGGTGATCGACGGTTTGTCCATGATCCCGGGCATCGTAGCGAAGTCGGGCATGGTGAGGAGCGCGTAGCTCTTCTGCCGGGTCGACTGGGTGCCGATCCACATCCGCAGGCCCTGCGTATCGAGCGAGGTCAGCGTCAGGACCGGTGCTTCCATGTGCAAACGCGGCTTGACGACGCGGGTGGCGACAAGGGGCTGGACGCCGCCGGTGCGGAGCGGCCGAAGCTGGGGCAGGGGCACGCCGGTTGAGGTCGTGATACGCGCGGTGCGCGGGCGAACAGGCAGCGCTGGCATCTCGTCGGCGGCGTAGGCCATGACCCGCGGCACGGTCGGCACTGGATCGGTGCTCCTGCGGAGCACTGCGGTGGTGATTGCCTCGGCACGGAGCGGCCGGCTGACGTCGATGGTTGCGACGACCGAGGTCGGCTGGATCGGCAACGACGTGCCGCGGCGCACCTGATCACGCTCGGCCATGGCCTTGGCAAGGGCGGCGGGAACGGCAGGGGCAGACCAGTCGCCCGGAGAGCCGAAGTCGAAATCGGGGGCGACCGGCGAGTTCAGGCGCGGTTCTATGCTCGCGACCACTACGAAAGCCGACGCCGACGCCAGGCGAGGTTTGGCGAACGCCCGAGCGGGCTCAGTGTATGCCACGACCTGGAGGGGCACGTCCGCGGGGGCGGCCTCCGCGATGATCGTGTGGCGTGGGGCGAGCCGCGGCAGCGGCATCGGCTCCGCAGCGAGCTCGGCGAATGCAACCGTCGACTTGTGGGGCAACGGCATCGGCGCTGCAGCAAGCTCGGCGATTGCGACCGAAGATTTGCGGGGCAGCGGCCCGATCGTGTCCGCGGTAACGTTGTCGTCGGCTTCGTCCGGATCGATCGCCGCAAGCTGGATCGGCGCGGTGGCGACTGTGGGCTCCGCTTCGGCAACTGCGAACGTAGCGACTGCGCCACCGCCGGCCTTGCGCGTCTTGTATTCGGCGAGCGCCTGGGCATACCCCGGCAGAGGTTTGCCGTCTGAGGGAACGTAGAGCGTGCGGCCATTCGGGAAGACGCTTACCAGCTGCTGGCGTGTCATGCGCGGCCACATGCGGACGGAACCGGTATCCATGTGAACGAAAGGCGAGCCGGAGGTCGGGTAGAAGCCGACGCCGCCGAGCTGCATTCTCAGGCCGATGGCGCGCAGCTTCGGCAACGCCACACCGGGTATGAAGAAGTCCATCGCCTTGCCCTGCATGTGCAGGCTGTTCTTGGCGACGCCCCGGGAGCGACGGCGAAGCATGCCGTTGGTGTCCGGCGAGCGATAGCCGCAGACGATGTGGATGTAGTCGTGTGAGCCGGACTGCCGATAGACCTGCCAAAGCAGATCGTAGAGCTTCGGGTCCATGTTAGTGGGTTTGTCTTGGCGCCAGTCGCGCACAAAGGCGTTCAGCTTGGCGAGGCCGGCTTTGTCGTAGACGCCGTTCCGCTTGAAGACGATCGTCGCCTTCTCGCCAGTGTGGATATGGAAGACTTTGAGAGAGAGAACCTCGGGGAGGGCGGAGGTCTCGCCGAAGGCGATCGTGCAGAAGAAGAGCGAAACAACAGCGACTGAAATACGGGACCACAGGCGAGTCTTCAGACGACCGAAAATGGGTCGTCCAATCCCCCCTTCAAGGTGATACCCGCGCCCCAACAATATCGCTGCCCGTCCCTGACTGAAAAGCTACAGGCCCACCCGAACCCGCACCCGAAACCACTATTGTCGAGACGTTAGGTTAACGTCCCTTTACCGCCCGATACAACAACCCGCGGAGGCGCCAATTGCCTCATGTCCGCGAATAAGGGGGGATCATGGCAAATAGAAGGCTGATTCGGGAAGCCCCGACCCAATAAAGTGGCTTGATTGCTAGCTTTCAGAACGACTTCCGCCCCTTAAAATGAGGCGGATGTCATTGACCCAAAAGGGCTAAAGGCCGAGCAGGTCTTTCATATGCCGGTCGTGCCCATAGACGTCTTTCCGGGTCACGAGAGCGCCGGTTTCGTCCACCCAGGCCGTAAAATACGTGATGTGGACCGGGATGTGGGACGTCAGATTGACCGCGGACTCGCGACCGCCGACGAGCTTTCTGAGGCCGGCGACCGAGACTTTCGGATCGTCCTGGAGGAGGGCGGCAGCGAAATCCCAGGGGTTCATCACCCGCATGCAGCCGTGGCTCAGGGCCCGATAGTCGCGCTCGAAAAAGCTCTTCGAGGGCGTGTCGTGGAGATAGACGGCGAAAGGATTGGGGAACAGGAACTTGATCGACCCGAGCGCATTCCGCTCGCCCGGCGGCTGCTTGATCTGAATGCGCCGCATGTCGACCGTCGACCAGTCGACCATCATCGGATCAACCGCGCGGAAGCGCCCGTCGAAATTGGCGAACACCTGGTAGCCGTTGAGGGCGCCCTGGCCTGACTGAAGCTTCGGCAGCATCTCCTTGACGGCGATGGAGGCGGGCACATTCCACGTCGGGTTGACGACCGCGGTTTCAATCTCATCGGAGAAGACCGGCGTCTGCTTGTCAGTTTGTCCGACCACGATGCGCGTCGTGAAATCGACAACGCCGTCGCGATAGACGTCGAGGTTGAAATTCGGAATGTTGACGCGGACGTAGAACTTGCCGAGTTCTTCCGGCATCCAGCGCCAGCGTTCCATGTTGACGAGGATGGTGTCGGTGTCGTTCTCGGGCGGGGCATTTAGAACTGCGAGCGTCCCTTTGCCGAGCGCGCCGTCGGCCTTGAGGCCGTTGGCTGACTGGAACGCCTTCACGGCGCCGGCGACGGACTTGTCGTAGAGCTGCAGATCGTCGGTCGGGTCGGTGACCATCAGGCGGCGGCGAAGGATGACAACGCGCGGATCCTCGATCCCGACCTTGAGGTTCGCCCCGTCAGGGACGAGGATCGGAATCTCCACCGTTGTATTGCGGGCTTTGGCCAGTTGATCGCGGAGGGTAATAAACTCCGGGTGTTTCGGGCTGAAGGCGTCGAAAATCGCCGAGGGGTTATAGGAGGCAGAAACGCTGGCCAGCACCGCGAGCGGGTCGAGAAGGTGCGGCTTGTACTCGAAATTCTGGCTGACCGCGCCCGGGTCCAACCGGCCTGAGTGGGCATGACGCGCATAGGTGACGATCGCCTGACTGAGCTGGACGTCGGCCGCGGCTTCCTCGGCGATCGTTGTCAGGACGGAGTCGACGAGCGGCGTCGGATAAGCTGCCGGATCAAGCCCGTCGATGTCGGCCTTCTCGATGCGCGCGATTATGCTTTTGGCCCGCACGGTGAGCTTGCCTTCCACGACCCACGAAGGTGTGTAGCCCTGTTCTGCATAGTATTCGGCGACCGCCGCGGCATCGCGCTTGTCGAGGAAAGAGCCCTCCTTGCCGGCATCGACGAGGGCGCCACGAATCGCCGCTGTGAGCGGATCGATAACGCTGTCGTAGATCGGGAAGTCATAGGCGAGCTGAATCGCGCCGGGAATCTCGGCTTTCCCCTTGGCAACCGGCGCGGCCGCAAGGGCGCCGGTGGCAAGAGCCATAGCCGAAGCGCCGGCAAGGGCCGCAAGAATTGCGCGATAGTTCATGGCAGAAAGCCTCGCCAAAGTGCCGCAGAGTTGGGGCCAAATGAGGCCAAAGGCAGTCGCATTTCAACCTGCGTTTGGTCGGATCAAGTGGAGTTTACCGCTGACTCGGCTGCAATTCCGGCGACTGTGTCCGAAATGCCAAGCTCTTTCAGCTTGCGGTAGAGGGTCGAGCGCACGATGCAGAGGCGGCGGGCTACGAGA
>JAYTZZ010000006.1:0-6429 GCA_043741595.1 Hyphomicrobiales bacterium
GAACATTAAGCAAAACCATGGCGATCGAACGCTACAACCCGCGCGTGGCGGAACCGCGCTGGCAGGCTGCTTGGGCCGAGCGGCGCATCTTCGAGACGCCGAACGAAGACCCTCGCCCGAAATACTATGTGCTCGAGATGTTCCCCTATCCGTCGGGACGCATCCACATGGGCCACGTGCGCAACTACACCATGGGCGATGTCGTCGCCCGCTACATGCGCGCCAAGGGCATGAACGTGCTGCACCCGATGGGGTGGGACGCATTCGGCCTGCCCGCCGAGAACGCCGCGATGCAGAACCGCATCAACCCGCGCACCTGGACCTACGACAACATCACGGCGATGCGCGGCCAGCTGAAGACGATGGGATTGTCGCTCGACTGGTCCAGAGAATTCGCGACCTCCGACCCCGACTACTACGCCCAGCAGCAGAAGCTGTTTCTCGATATGCTGGCGAAGGGCCTCGCTTATCGCAAGAAGTCGAAGGTCAACTGGGACCCCGTCGACCAGACCGTGCTCGCCAACGAGCAGGTCATCGACGGTCTCGGCTGGCGCTCCGGCGCTATCGTCGAGCAGCGCGAGCTGACTCAGTGGTTCTTCAAGATCTCCGCCTACAGCGAGGAACTCCTCGCGGCGCTCGATACGCTCGACCGTTGGCCGGAAAAGGTCCGCCTCATGCAGCGGAACTGGATCGGCAAGTCCGAAGGCATGCGCATTCGCTTCCCCTTCGCCGGCGACAAGCCGGCCGGCTTCGACACGATCGAAATATTCACCACCCGCCACGACACCCTGTTCGGCGCGAGTTTTGGCGCGATCTCGCCGGACCATCCGCTGGCGACCGCGCTCGCCGCCAAGGACGAACGTCTTGCCGGTTTCATCGCCGAGTGTCGTCGCAGCGGCACCAGCGCGGCAGAAATCGAGACTGCCGAGAAGATGGGCTACGACACGGGTCTCGCAGTCCAGCACCCGTTCCGCGCCGGCGCTACACTGCCTGTCTACGTCGCGAATTTCGTTCTCATGGAATACGGCACCGGGGCAATCTTCGGCTGCCCGGCCCACGATGAGCGCGATTTCGAGTTTGCGAAGAAGTACGACCTGCCGATCATTCCGGTTATCGCCCCCCTCGACACCTTCGACACCAGCGCCGATCTCGCCGCGTGGATCGCGCAGTTCGAATCCGGCAACGAGCCCTATCTCGATGACGGCCAGCTGATCAATTCCGATTTCCTCGACGGCCTGAGTGTCGCGGACGCCAAGGAAGCGATGGCGCAACGCCTTGAAAAGATGATGCTTCTCGGTGCCGCCCAAGGCCAGCGCCAGGTCAATTATCGCCTGCGCGATTGGGGCATTTCCCGCCAGCGTTATTGGGGCTGCCCGATCCCGGTGATCCATTGCCCCGACCACGGCGTCGTGCCCGTGCCGGAGAAGGACCTGCCGGTCCGTCTCCCCGGTGATGTCACGCTCGACAAGCCCGGCAACCCGCTCGACCGCCACCCGACGTGGAAGCACGTCCCTTGCCCGGTGTGTGGCAAGCCGGCGGTGCGGGAAACCGACACGATGGATACCTTCGTGGACTCGTCCTGGTATTTCGCCCGCTTCACCGCGCCGCATGCAAAGACGCCGACCGACAAACGCGCCGCCGATCATTGGCTCCCGGTCGACCAGTACATCGGCGGCATCGAGCACGCGATCCTGCACCTCCTCTATTCGCGCTTCTTCATGCGCGCCATGAAGGTGAGCGGCCACGTCAGCCTCGACGAGCCGTTTGCCGGCATGTTCACGCAAGGCATGGTCGTCCACGAGACCTACCGCCGCGCCGACGGCACATGGGCGAGCCCGGCGGAGGTGCGCATCGAGGGCGAGGGCACGGCACGCAAGGCAACCGAGATCGCGACCGGAGCCAAAGTCGAGATCGGCGGCATCGAGAAGATGTCGAAGTCGAAGCGCAACACCGTCGATCCCTCCGACATCATGGAGAGCTACGGCGCCGACACCGCCCGCTGGTTCATGCTCTCCGACTCGCCGCCCGACCGCGACGTCATCTGGACAGAGGAGAGCGTGGCCGGCGCCTATCGCTTCGTCCAGCGCATCTGGCGTCTGGTCGGTGAATGGTCGGAGCAGAAGACGAGACCCGCGACCCCCGGCGCCAACACCGCCAACCCCGAGGCGCTGGCGCTCCGCAAGGCTGCCCACGCTGCGCTGGCCGCCGCCGAGGACGCCATCAAGGGCCTCCGCTTCAATGTCGCCGTTGCGAAAATCTACGAGCTCACCAACGCCATCGCCGCCGCGGTCGCGATTTCTGACAAGGACGCCATGCTCCGCCAGGCGATCGACGAAGCCTTCGACATTGTCGTCCTGATGATGGCGCCGATGATGCCGCATCTGGCCGAGGAGTGCTGGGTGACCCTTGGCCACGAGGGTCTGGTCGCCACCCGTCCGTGGCCGGAAATCGACCGGAATCTGCTGGTCGAGGATACGTTCACCTACCCCATCCAGATCAACGGAAAGAAGCGCGCCGAATTGACAATCGCCATCGACGCGCCCCAAGCTGAGATCGAGAAGGCCACGCTTGCCCTCGACGCGGTTCGCCGGGCTCTGGACGGTCAAAAACCGAAGAAGATCGTCGTCGTACCGAAGAGGATCGTCAATGTCGTCGTCTGACCGGGGCCGCTTTCTGTCGACACAAATCATCCGTTTCGCGACCGCTGTCGCAGGCGCCGCCCTGCTCGCCGCCTGCACCGTCCAGCCGCTCTACGGCCCCTCGCCGACCGGCGCCGCAGTCTCGACCGCGCTTGCGCGCATCACCATCGACCCGGTCGGCAACCGTGTCGGCCATGAGCTCCGCAACAAGCTCATCTTCGACCTCGGCGGCAGCACCACCGCGCCGGTCTATCGCATGACGCTCAGCGTCTCGTCCGCCGAGAGCGCGCTCGGCGTCACGCCGATCGAGGCTGCGCCGACTTATTCGCTCACCGTCTCGGCGACCTACGAGGTCACGTCGATCGCCACCGGCGATATCGTCCTCCGCGGCACCAGCCGCGGCACCGCGTCGTTCGACCGCGTCACCCAGATCTACGCCAACACGCGCGCCCGCCTCGATGCCGAGAATCGCGCCGCAGCTCTTGCCGCCGACGACATCCGCGTCCGCCTCGCCGGCGCCGCAGCCAAGGGCACACTGTAGTAACTCTCGCTGCCTCTTCGTGAGATTTTCGGTCTGCTGTTATTCTCCACCTCCCCCCTTGAGGGGGAGGTCGGATTTCCCCGATTTGCATTTCGCAAATCGGTCTTGGAAATCCGGGTGGGGGGTGCAGCGGCGCAATTGTGCACCGCCGGGGCAAAAGCCGGCTGCGCCGGCGAGCCCGCGATACCTTTTTTGACGCAGGTGAATAGTTGGTCCAGATCAAACCCGCCGACGCCGAGCGTCTCCTGGCGAAGCCTGATCCCGCCATCCGCGTCGTGCTTATCTACGGCAGCGACGATGGCCTCGTCACCGAGCGCGCCGAGAAATTTGCCAAAACCGTCACCGGCCCCGATGGCGAGCATCTCCGCCTGGAATCGTCGGCGCTGTCCGAAAATCCCGGCCGCCTTGCCGACGAGGCGAACGCCATCCCGATGTTCGGCGGCAAGCGTGCCATCTCGCTCCGCGCCGTCGGAAATCGTTCGCTGGAGGGCGCGCTAGCTGCTGTCCTCGATGCGCCCCCGGTCGATTCCTGGATCGTCGTCACCGCCGGCGAGCTCCGCAAGACCGCCGCCCTCCGCAAACTTTGCGAATCGAACGCGCGCGCGTGGGCCATCCCCTCTTATGCCGATGGCGACCGCGATCTCGATCGCATCATCGACGAGGAGACGCGGAACGCCGCCCTCACCATCGCCGCCGATGCCCGCACCGCGCTCAAAAATCTGATCGGCAGCGACCGCCTCATCAGCCGCTCCGAGGTGCAGAAGCTCTGCCTCTACGCCGCCGACAAGGGCGCGATAACGATGGAAGACGTCCGCGCTGTCGTCGGCGAGGCGAGCGCCTTTGCCGTCGACGAGACCCTCGACGCCATGGCCGAAGGCAATGCCGCCGAACTCGATCGCGGCTACCGCCGGCTCATTTCGTCGGGCACGCCAGGCGTGGTCGTCGCCGGCGCCGCGCTCCGTCACTTCAATTTCCTGCAGAAGGCCCGCGCCCAGATGGATGGTGGCGATTCCGCTGAGAGCGTCGTGCGCCGCGCCATCCCGCCGATCTTCTATGCGCGCCAGACTTCGGTGACCAAGCAGATCGAGCGCTGGTCGGCCGCCCGCGTCGAGCGCGCCCTCACCGGCCTCGATCAGGCGATGCTCGACAGCCGCCTGCACGGCAACCTGTCGGACGAGGTCATCGGCCAGGCGCTTCAGTTGGTCGCTACCCTCGGTGCAAGCGCCCGCCGCTGATTGCACCCTCTCCGCTCATCCCCGCGAAGCACGCCCTCGGGCTTGACCCGGGGGGCGGGGACCCAGGACGACATCGCGGGCCGCGCTGCCGAATATGGGACACCACCTCTCCCATAGGGAGAGGGCTTTGAGCGTTATGAGCGAAGCGAATTACGCGAAAAGGGTGAGGGGATCGGCCCTCTCTCAATCGAGAACTAAACGGTCCAGCCCCACCACCGTCATGGCCTGTGGGCCTTAGCCCCCGGACTTGATCCGGGGGTTGACCCGGCCATCCACGCCGTCTCGGCTGCATCCCCGCGACGCACTTGCCACTATCTGTCATGCCCGCGAAGGCGGGCATCCAGCAAACGCTGATACCGTAGTGCTTGCACCGAGCCAGAGCGAACGCTGGCCCCAGCCGGTATGCGGCCTCGCCGCTCGGCCAGAAGACCGGCGGTCACATCTCGCCTTTCGCCGCCTACGACGCCGACACGGACCGGTTCCTCATCCTCGATGTCTCGCGCTACAAGTATCCACCGGTCTGGGTCGAGGCGTCGGCGATCTTCGCCGCCATGAACACCACCGACTTCGCCGCCGCCGACAAACCCGCGGTTACGCCATCGTCAGCCGCTAACGTAGGAGCGACACGCCGCCCTCCCTACCTCTACTCCTCAATGAGGAATGAAAGGTCTTCCTTCGCTCGACTCATGCCCAAGGATGTCCCTAGGAATTAATTCAGGGCAGAGTCTCCGGTTTAGGGGCCGTAGTGGGCGAGGCCTTGCGAACAAAAAGACGTCCTAACTTGATCTCTTTTTGGTCCCTGAGAATGCGGACCTTGATGGCTCCCTCTGACTTCAGAACAACGGGCGCCAGGACGAGATCGGCATGAAGCCCCAACAGCGTTTTCGGTTCTCCCGCAGGTGTCGGTGTTGCGATCTTGGCTCCCTCAGCAAACTTTAGTTCGCTGGTGACTGACGGAGAATTGTCTGCATCGCCGGGAAGGAAAATTTGAATGGCCGCTTCAGACGGAAGGTCATCGTAGCTTTCAAAGTAAGCCACGCTGAACCCGAACTTTGGAAGCGTGAAAGGAAATTCGCCGTGAACAAAAATTGTTTGCCGATAGATTCCAACGAGGGTGATTTTGCCGCCGCTTTCGGTGCGAATGTCGTCACAGAAAATGGTGTAGCCGGATCCCGCTTCGAGCCCTGCCATCATGCAGCCGTGGTGACGGGGTTGGTTGATCCAAGCACTTTTACGGCCTCTCCTGGAACACCATCCTCTTCTGCGTTCACGGTGGTCGCGAGATTCATGTCTATCGCGGAATAGACCCTTCTGACGCCGAAAGCCTTCCGCTTGCGCGTCTCCCAGCCGATGCAGGCAAGGGCGACAACACGCGGGATTATGCTGCCGGACAAGTAGTTTTCGATTTGCCTTCTGCTACGTCCTAGAACCGCAGCAGCGGCCCCGTGCGTTAGTTTGTGTTCGCGCAAGAAAGTGCGGAATCGATCGGCGGTCATAGTCTCCTCCGCCATCCGCTCGATACTACTCGCGGACATTTCCAAATCGAGATTATCGCCCCATCCGATCATGTGTCCGTCGTCACGAATCTGAACGTCACGGAAAAGCTCTTCGCTTTCGGCGACTGGTTTGTAGAGCTTGAAAGACTTGATCGCTGGACCGAGATCGACAAGCTCAATTGCGCCCGGGTGCACTCCCTTGCGCCAAGTAACGCGCACGCAAAAGGGTTCGACGACTTCGATGGCCGCAACCGCGGCGATTGGAGGAACAATTTTAGTCGGTGCGTTCACTGAACTCTCTCCATGCCGTTCGGAGCGCTGGCTTGTTTTGCGCGGCCCATTCGAGTGCATCTTTTAGGACAACACGGGGTCCATCACCGTCCATCGCGGCGAGGGTTTCGATCTCGAAACGCGCCGCGCAATCGGGTCCCAAGACATGAAAGTGTGGAGGAGCGTGGTCATCAGGCACTACGCAAACCCTAAACTTTCCGCGAAATCGGTAGAGTTCAGGCATACGC
>JAYTZZ010000007.1:0-6428 GCA_043741595.1 Hyphomicrobiales bacterium
TCGCTGCCGCTGTGATCCTCGCCCTCTCCGGCCCGGTTTTCAAACCGACGGGTGAAGTCGCGCCCGGCGACGGGCCGCTGCTCCTTGTCGTTGACAACGGGTGGTCGTCGGCAAAATCGTGGCCGGCGATGGTGGCTACGGCCCACCGTGTCGTCGATCTCGCCACCCAGGCGAACCGGCCGATCGCGCTGCTTGCCACCGCCGAGCCGACTAGCCAATCGCTGGCGACAACGGATGGCGACGAGATTCTCCGCCGTGTCGATGCGCTCGTGCCGCGCCCGTGGACGGCTGACCACGCCGCGTTGATCCCCGCGCTCGATGGAGCAGCGAAGGCGACGGCATTCGGCGGCGTCGCCTGGCTCGCCGACGGTGTCGGCGGCGAAGGCGCCAAAGCGTTTGCCGACACGATCGCCAAGGACATCGACGGGCCGATGATTGCGTACGCCGATGGCGGCGCCGATCTCTTCGGGCTCAGGCCGGCACTGGGCACCGCCGACGCATTGACCGTGCCGGTAGTCCGCCGTACCGAGCCGGTGCCTGCTGCTGGTCTGGTGCGCGCCAGCGACATCAAGGGCCGCGTCATCGGCGAAACGCCGTTCTCGTTCGAGGGCGGCGAAACGACGACGGAGGCGAAATTCACGCTCCCCGTGGAGCTCCGCAACGATATCGTCCGCCTTGAGGTCGCAGGTAGCGAGACAGCCGGCGCGGTTCAGCTTCTCGACGACCGCTGGCGCCGCCGGCAGATCGGCCTCCTCTCCGGCGCTTCTGTCGAAACGGCGCAGCCGCTGCTCTCACCGCTCTATTATATCTCGCGGGCCGTTCAGCCCTTCGCCGACGTCCGCGAACCGCGGGAAGCGAACGCCGCCCTTGCCATTCCCGAACTCATCAACGGAGGCGCTTCGGTCATCGTCATGGCCGACATCGGCAACCTGACCGCCGACGTTGAGGACGAAGTCGAGCGGTGGGTGCGGAACGGTGGCACGCTGGTGCGCTTCGCCGGACCGCGCCTTGCCGCCGCGACTGACCGACTTATCCCAGTCAACCTTCGCCACGGCGATCGTGTGCTCGGCGGCAGTCTGTCGTGGCAGACGCCCCAGCCGCTCGCCAGTTTCAACGAGAAGAGCCCATTTGCCGGTCTGGCCGTGCCCGAAGATGTGGTCGTGCGCCGCCAGGTACTCGCCGACCCGGACGGAACGCTCACCGACCGCACGTGGGCGGCGCTTGCCGACGGAACGCCGCTGGTCACCGCCGCGCCCTCCGGTAAGGGTTGGTTGATCCTCTTTCACGTCACCGCCGACACAGGCTGGTCGAATCTTCCCCTTTCAGGCACCTTCGTCGAGATGCTGAGGCGAGTCATCGCCTTTTCGGCGAACGTCGGCGAAAGCGCCGATACCGCGGCCGTGCCGGTCGCCCCCTACCGTTTGCTCGACGGCACCGGCCATTTCATGCCTCCGACCGCCGAAGCCGAGGCTATCGTCGGCGACATCGCGGCCGTCCCGGTCAACCTGCAGCATCCGCCCGGCCTCTACGGATCGGAAGACGGCTTCCGGGCCCTCAACCTCTTGGGCGACACCGCCGAGCTCCCGGCCTTCGACATCGCCAACATCGCCGGCGCGAGCGTCCGCCCGTACCCGACGTCATCGCCGACAGTCCTGTCGCCGTGGTTGATCGCGCTCGCCGTGGCGCTGTTGGCCTTGGATGGACTAGCGGTCCTCTGGCTGAACGGTGGCCTCCGCTGGCGCTCGAACCGGCGCGCCACGACCACCGCGGCGATCACGCTTGCCGTCGCGTTGCTCGCAAGCCCCGACCACCCCCGCGCCGACGAGGCCAGCGACAAGTTCGCCCTCGACGCTGTCGAGAAAACCCACCTCGCCTATGTCGTCACCGGCAACGCCGAGGTCGACGCCAATAGCCGCGCCGGACTGCACGGCCTCTCCGATGTCCTTGCCGAACGCACGGCCCTTGAACCGGGGGACCCGATCGGCGTCGATCCTTCAAAGGACGAACTGGCGTTCTTTCCGTTGATCTATTGGCCGATCGTGCCGGACGCCGCAGCGCCGACTCCGGCGACCATGGCGCGGATCGACGCCTACATGCGCCAGGGCGGCTCGGTGCTTTTCGACACGCGCGACCAGCTTGAGCGTTCGATCTCGCTCAACACTTTCACTGGAACGCCAGAAGCGGAGCGCCTGCGCGACATGCTGGGGAGCCTCGACGTGCCGCCGCTGGAACCCGTGCCCGCCGATCACGTCCTCACCAAGGCGTTTTATCTGCTGAACGACTTCCCCGGCCGCTATGCCGGCGGACCGCTGTGGGTTCAGGCGACCGAGACAGAGGAACGCGCCGACCGCCCGGCGCAGGCCGGTGACGGCGTCTCCACCATCCTCATCACCGAGAACGACTTCGCCGGCGCCTGGGCAACCGACGAGAACCGCGGCTTCATCTACCCGACGGTGCCGACCGACCCGCTGCAGCGCGAGATGGCCTACCGCACGGGCATCAACATCGTCATGTACACGCTGACCGGCAACTACAAGGCCGATCAGGTGCACGTCCCAGCGCTGCTGGAACGGCTGGGGCAGTAGCGCGTCAATGAGTCAGACATGAACTGGTCGCTCTCGTTCGCCCCGCTTTTGCCGGTGCCGGTACTCATCGGCTTCGCGGTGCTGGCTGCGCTGCTTGTCGTACCGGGCCTGTGGCGGCGGATGCGCGGCGCATGGCTCCGCGCTGCTGCCGCCGTGGCGCTGATCCTTGCGCTGGCGAACCCCGTCCTTCTCAACGAGGACCGCGAGCCGTTGTCGACGATCGTCGCCCTCGTCGTCGACAAAAGTTCAAGCCAATCCCTCGATGGCCGCGATAGAGTAACCGCTGACGCCGAGGCGGCACTGAAAGAGCGGCTTGGCGCATTCAGCGGCATCGAACTCCGCACGGTCGAAGCAGGCGCTAACCAGGGCGCTGACCCACCCGTCGACGGCACCGAACTGTTCTCACCGCTGGCGACCGCGCTCGCCGACGTCCCGCCGGAGCGCGTCGGCGCGGTCATCATGCTGACCGACGGTCAGGTGCACGACATACCGGCGAACCGCTCCGCCCTTCCGAGCGCACCCCTGCATGTGCTGCTTTCCGGCCACGACGGCGAACGCGACCGGCGCATCGTCATCGACGCGGCGCCGCGCTTCGGCATCGTCAACGAGAAACAGACGATCAAATTCCGCGTCCTCGATGACGGCGTGACCGGCACGACCGCCGGCGTGCGCGTCGCGATTTCCCACGACGGCGACCCGCTCACCACCGAGACCGTGACGCCAGGCGCGCCGACGGAACTGACCGTCGATATTCCTCATGGTGGCGCCAACATTCTGGAGTTCGAGGCCGAGCCGCTTGCCGGCGAGCTGACGCCGGTCAACAACCGCGCCGCCGTCTCTATCGAAGGCATTCGCGAGAACCTGCGCGTCCTGCTGGTTTCCGGTGAGCCGCACGCCGGCGAACGCACTTGGCGAAACCTCCTGAAATCGGACGCCTCGGTCGACCTCGTCCATTTCACCATTCTGCGTCCGCCCGAGAAGCAGGACGGCACGCCGATCAACGAGCTGTCGCTGATCGCCTTCCCGACGCGCGAATTGTTTTCGGAGAAGATCGACCAGTTCGACCTGATCATCTTCGACCGATATCAGCACCGCGGCGTCCTGCCGCTGCTCTACTTCGACAACATCGCCCGCTACGTTCGCGACGGCGGCGCCCTCCTCGTCGCTGCCGGGCCCGACTATGCCGACACCGGCAGCCTCTACGACACGCCTTTGGCGCCGGTGCTGCCGGTGGCGCCAACCGGCAAGATCATTGACGAGCCGTACTACGCCAAGGTCACCAAGCTCGGCGAGCGCCACCCGGTGACCCGCGGGCTCGACGGTTCGGGGTTCGATCCGCCGCACTGGGGCCGCTTCTTCCGCCTGATCGACGTCGAGCAGCCGCAAGGCAACGTCATCATGAAGGGCGCGGAGGAAAAGCCGCTGCTGATTCTGAACCGGGAGGAGAAGGGGCGGGTCGCCATGCTCCTTTCCGACAATGCGTGGCTATGGGCGCGCGGCTTCGAAGGCGGCGGGCCACACGTCGATCTGCTCCGCCGGCTGGCGCATTGGCTCATGAAGGAACCAGACCTCGAGGAAGAAGCGCTCCGCGCCACCGCGCGCGCCGGCGGTCTGACGATCGAGCAGCAGACCATGGCCGACACGAGCACGCCGGTGATAGTGCGCAAGCCTTCCGGTGCCACGCAGACGGTGACACTGACGGCCGCCGAACCAGGGCTTTGGCGGGCGACCATCGCTGCCGACGAGATCGGCCTCTACCGCGTCGAGCAAGGCGACAAGCGCGCCTTCGCCCATGTCGGCGCCGCCAATCCACGTGAGTTCATCGACGCGCGTTCGACGGTGGAGAAGCTTCAGCCGCTGGTTGATGAAACCCACGGGCGGATTGCCCGCATGGCCGATGCTTCCGGCAACCTTGTCCTGCCGCGCATCGTGCCGGTGCGCTCGACCACGGCAACTGCAGGCCCTGACTGGATCGGCATCCGCATGACCGAAGCGAGCGTGTTGAAAGGGATCAGCCGTATCCCGCTGTTCACCGGCTTCATTGCCGTGTTCGGCATTGCCGGCCTGTTCGGGCTGCTCGCCCTGCTGGGTCTGCCCTTCGCGACGTGGATACGCGAAGGGCGCTAGTGCGTGCCGTCAGGCCGATCTAGCGCGAGGCTGAGCCTTGCGACATGCCGCCGCCCGGGCGGCGGGGGCGATCCATGAACCGGACGTTGGCGATGCCGCCGGCATTGCCCTTGTCGGGCTGACGGTTGCCTTGATGCCGGGACTGCTCTGAATTCTTGGAACCGCCTTTGTTGCCGCGACGCTTGCCGCGGTTCTTCGACGGACCGTTCGCCTCGCGGGTCGGACGATCGTCAGCGTGACGCTCGCGTCCACCGCGATGGCGCTGCGGGCGGCCTTCCGTGGCCTCCGCCTTCATCGGATCCCAATGCTTGTCGCGGCCGACCATCGGAACCTGGCGGCGGATAAGCCGTTCGATATCGCGCAGGAAAGGCATCTCATCCGAACTGACGAGCGAAATCGCGATGCCCGAAGCTCCGGCACGCGCCGTGCGGCCGATGCGGTGCACATAGGTCTCGGCGATGTTGGGGAGGTC
Source organism: Hyphomicrobiales bacterium (assembly GCA_043741595.1). Taxonomy (GTDB): domain Bacteria; phylum Pseudomonadota; class Alphaproteobacteria; order Rhizobiales; family Kaistiaceae; genus DASZQY01. Next base: position 5,185 of record JAYTZZ010000007.1, read on the forward strand.
GTAGTTGATGACGTGGGTGATCCCGTCGACGTCGATGCCGCGCGCGGCGATGTCGGTCGCGACCAGCGTCTTGATCTGGCCATTGCGGAAAGCCGCCATGGTGCGATCGCGATTGCCTTGTGTCTTGTTGCCGTGAATGGCCTCCGCGGTGATCCCGGCTTGGGACAACGCGCGAACGACGCGGTCGGCACCATGCTTGGTGCGCGTGAAGACGAGCGCGCGCTGGACCGGCTCCTTGGTGAGGAGATCGGCGAGAAGCTGCGGCTTGCCGGCGCGATCGACGCGGATGGCGCGCTGCTCGATGAGTTCGACCGTGGTTGCTGGCGGGTCGACTGCAACCGTCACCGGCTCGCGCAGCATCTGCTCGGCGAGGTGAGCAATTTCCTGCGGCATGGTCGCCGAGAAGAACAGAGTCTGCCGTTCCTTCGGGATCATCGCCACGATTTTGCGGATGTCGCGGATGAATCCCATGTCGAGCATGCGGTCGGCCTCATCGAGGACAAGCACCTCGACGCTGCCAAACTGAACGGCGCGGTTGTTGGCGAGATCGAGCAGACGGCCCGGTGTCGCCACCAGAATGTCGACGCCGACGCCGAGCGCGCGGATCTGCTTGCCGATCGGCACGCCACCGATGGCGAGCATCGTCTTCAGGCGAAGATGACGGCCGTAGGTGTGGAAGCTGTCGACGATCTGACCGCCGAGCTCGCGTGTCGGGCAAAGCACGACAACCCGCGGCGCCTTCGGCATTGGGCGCCCCGAGGTCTTGGCGAGGCGATGGAGAATGGGGAGAGCGAAGGCGGCGGTCTTGCCGGTGCCGGTTTGTGCGATACCGATGACATCGCGGCCTTCAAGGGCGGGAGGAATGGCGGCGTCCTGGATCGGCGTCGGCGTCGTGTAGCCTTCTTCGATGAGGGCGCGGGCAATAGGCTCGGCGAGGCCGAGGGCAGTAAAAAGGGTCAATGGATCATTTCTTTCAAGGTGCGAGGCGTACAGGCCGACTCACGGATTGGTGAGCCAGCCGCACGATCGCGGGGCTATCAACCAATCCCGCGATGCCAGGGGCTGTCGACGTTCTAAGGATGAAGCGGGCGCTGAAAACCGGAGGCCGGAGATCGTGCAACGCGGCCCGCTTCCCCGCATATGGCCCGGAACTGATTGAGATGCAATGAATTTCTGCCCGAGCTTAGTTATCGGACCCTTTCGGCCGACCCTTGCAGGCCATCGAGCGCGCCGGGAACCAGCCC
>JAYTZZ010000008.1:0-6417 GCA_043741595.1 Hyphomicrobiales bacterium
CGCACGCGGCGTACGCGGCGTGAGACAGATGACCGAGGTCAGCTACACGGCGACCGAAATCATGACCATCGCTGCGGCGCGGGCGCTCCGGAACAACGACGTGTGTTTCGTCGGCATTGGCGCGCCCTCGGCCGCATGCAACCTCGCCCGGAGGACGCACGCTCCGGACATCACGTTGATCTACGAGTCGGGCACGATCGACACCAAACCCGACGTCCTGCCGCTTTCCATCGGCGACGGTGAACTTTGCGACACGGCGCTGACTACTGTGTCGGTGCCAGAGATGTTCCGCTACTGGTTGCAGGGCGAGCGAATCAGTGTCGGCTTCCTCGGCGGGGCGCAGATCGATCGCTTCGCCAACCTCAACACGACGGTCGTCGGCTCTTATGACAAGCCAAAAGTGCGACTGCCGGGTGGCGGCGGTGCGCCGGAAATCGCCACGAGTTGCGGCGAGATCTTCATCACCATGCAAATGTCGAAACGGGCGTTCGTCAGCAAACTCGACTTCGTCACCTCGCTTGGCCACGGCTCCGGGCCAGGCAGCCGCGAGCGACTCGGCGTCAAGACCCTGGGTCCGACGCGGGTGGTCACCGACCTTTGCGTGCTTGAGCCCGACGCGGCGACGCGGGAACTGACGGTCGTCTCGTTGCATCCCGGCGTGACTCGCGAGATGGTCCAGGGCGAATGTGGCTGGACTCTCCGCTTCGCCAACGCGATCGGCGAGACACCCGCGCCGACAAAGGAGGAACTCGCCGTGCTCCGCGACCTGCAGGCGCGCACGGCACGGGCGCATGGAGGCGACGCATGAATCGCGATGCATTTATTTGTGACGCGATTCGCACACCGATTGGCCGTTATGCCGGCGCTCTCGCGACAGTGCGTGCCGACGATCTCGCCGCGATCCCGATCCGCGCGCTGCTGGAGCGCCATCCCGGCCTTGCCGAGGCGGTCGACGAGGTCATCCTCGGCTGCGCCAATCAGGCTGGCGAGGACAACCGGAACGTTGCGCGTATGGCGACCCTGCTCGCTGGGGTGCCAGACAAGGTGCCGGGAACGACCATCAATCGGCTCTGCGCTTCCGGCCTCGACGCGGTTGGCACCGCGGCTCGTGCAATCCGCGCCGGCGAACTCGATCTCGTCATTGCCGGCGGTGTCGAGTCCATGACGCGCGCGCCGCTGGCGATGGCGAAGGCCGAGCAGCCGTTCCAGCGATCGGCAGAAATCCACGACACGACCATCGGCTGGCGATTCATCAACCCGCTGATGAAGGCGCAATACGGGGTCAATTCGATGCCGGAGACCGGAGAGAACGTGGCGCAGGAATTCCAGGTGAGCCGCGAAGACCAGGACGCGTTCGCGCTGCGTTCGCAGGAGCGGGCGAGCCGTGCTCGGGAAAGCGGCGTTCTGAGGGGGCGCATTGTGCCGGTGGACGTACCGGGCAAGGCCGGGCCGACGACGTTTGCCGAGGACGAGCATCCGCGCGCCGACACGACGCTCGCCGGTCTCGCCAAGCTGAGGCCAATAGTGCGGCCGGACGGCACCGTGACCGCGGGCAACGCATCCGGCGTCAACGACGGTGCGCAAGCGGTGATAGTTGCTTCGACGGAGGCCGCAAAGCGCCACGGACTGACGCCGATCGCGCGCGTACTTGGCATGGCAACCGCCGGCGTTCCGCCGCGGATCATGGGAATCGGCCCGGTGCCGGCGACACAGAAGCTGCTCAAACGTCTGGGCATGAACATCGGCGATTTCGATGTGATCGAACTTAATGAGGCCTTCGCCAGCCAAGCGCTGGCGTGCCTGCGGCAGCTCGGCATCGCCGACGACGCGGAGTTCGTCAACCCGAACGGTGGAGCAATAGCCTTCGGCCACCCGCTCGGCATGTCGGGCGCGAGGCTTGCGGCAGATGTCGCGTTGGAACTGAAGGCGCGAGGCGCGCGCTATGGGCTCGCGACAATGTGCGTGGGCGTCGGACAAGGCGTCGCCATGGCACTGGAGCGCGTGCAATGACCACATACCCGCTGACAAGCATCAAGGCGCACCCGCCCTATCTGGCGCCCGCTTACGTCGCGACGCGCCTGCGCTCGCCAACACGGCCGCTGATCGCTCTGCCGCATTCGCTTTCCGAACTGAGCGGACCGGTCTTTGGCCACGAAAGTGTGCTCGAAAACGACGCTGAGCTGACAAAGCAACACGCGGGCGAGCCACTGGGTGAGCGCATCATCGTTTCAGGTACTGTGACGGACGAGGACGGCCACCCGATCCCCGATACGTTGATCGAAATCTGGCAGGCGAATGCGGCCGGTCGCTACATCCACGTCGTCGACCAGCACCCTGCCCCGCTCGATCCGAATTTCTCAGGCGCGGGTCGGTGCGTTACCGACGCCCGGGGTCACTACCGCTTCACCACGATCAAACCAGGCGCCTACCCGTGGACGAACCACCAAAACGCGTGGCGCCCGAACCATATCCACTTCTCGCTGTTCGGGCCCTCGTTCCTGACGCGGCTGGTGACGCAGATGTATTTTCCAGGCGACCCACTCATATTGATTGATCCGATTGCCAACGCGGTCGGCGACAAGGCGGCGCTTGCACGGATGATTGCCACCTTTGACCTCGACACGACCGAGCCCAACTGGGCACTCGGCTATCGCTTCGATATCGTGCTCCGCGGTCGCGGCATGACGCCCTTCGAGGAACCACACGATGACTGAGAGGGGCGTCACGCCGTCGCAGACCGTCGGCCCGTTCTTCTCGTTCGCGCTGACGCCGGGAACGAACTACACCTATGTTGGTCTGGCGGGCGACGATCTCCTCACCGAGGACACCGTCGGCGAACCGATCTTCATCGTCGGCTGCGTTATCGACGGCGATGGGGTACCGCTGCCCGACGCCATGATCGAAATCTGGCAGGCCGATGGAGCCGGGCGTTATCCCGCTAAGGGGGCGCCGGCTAACACCGCGTTCAAGGGATTCGGCCGCTCCGACACCAAGGATGGCGGCTTCCACTTCAGGACGGTGAAGCCGGGCTCCGTGCTCGCGCCGGACGGCAACCCGCAAGCGCCACACATAAACGTCGGCGCCTTTGCGCGCGGCGTCCTGCGTCGGATGTTCACGCGGTTGTATTTCGAAGGCGAGCCAGCGAATCAATCCGACCCAGTCTTGGCTCTGGTGCCGGCGGATCGCCGCCCAACGCTGATCGCGCGGCGAGACGGGACGATCGACGGCGCGGCGCGCTACGTCTTCGACATCAGGCTCCAGGGCAAAGGCGAGACGGTGTTCTTCGAGGCCTAGCCGGATTAATCGTGCACAATGACGTTGAGAAGCGCCGTGTGCACTTTCACCTCACCGTTGTACTCGATCAGCCCGAGCCGCCGGAACTTGTTCATGAAGTAGTTGATGCGCGACCGCGTCGTGCCGACGCGAGCGGCCAAGACTTCCTGGCTGATCTTGGGGACGATGGGACGGAGCTCGCCGTCGTTGTTAAAGTTTGCCAGCAACAGGAGCAAGCGCGCCAGCCGCTTTTCGCTCGAATTGAAAAGCTGGTCGACAAGGTCTGCCTCAACCTGGATGTTTCGCGTAACCAAGAACGCCATGAACTTTTCCGAGAAATCGTGCTGTTCGTGAAGCAGACGCACCATGGCGTCCTTCTCGATCCTGGAAACGTTCGACGCTGTCGTTGCGACGGCGGAGGCCAGGCGCACCGGCTGACCGGCGAGACATCCTTCGCCGAAGAAGTCACCCGGGCCGAACAGGGCTATGATGCCTTCCTTCCCCTGATCGGATACTACCGTCAGCTGAATTCTGCCGGACTTGAGGTAGAAGACAGCGTCGGCAAGGTCGCCTTGGGTGAAGACAATCTCCTGCGGCCGAAATTTAAAGTCAGACTGCGCGCCGTTGGTGGCAGCGAGAAGGGTCTGCGGGTCGAAGGGTGCCCCGACTCCCGCTCCCCTGGGCTTTTCACCATTGCGCGACTTGCGCGATTTTGCGTTTTTTTCTTTCATCGTGCCGAAAGCAGGTCGCATCCATCATTGCCCGGCTCAACCGAGCGGAACCCCGCCAGATATCCCTACCGCACGTCGAGAACGCATCGTTCATTATTGCAAAAAAGAAAGGCCAAGCTTGTGCAATTTTGAACGGCCGACGCTGCACCTACCTTTTAATTGTATCTGTGATCAGGCGCAACTGATTCTGACATAGAGCGAGGCAGGTTGAACCCGACAAGCCGTCGCCCTGATGGAGCCCGAAACGTTCTGTTCATCGGTCCCGATCTCGCGGACTTCGATGCCATCAAACATTGCCTGGCGCGGGACGAAGAGACACCGCGATGGGCACATTGGGAGAAGAAGCTCGAATCGGCTGTCGCATGCCTCAAGACGAAGAGCTTCGAGGCGATCATCCTCGACCTGTTTCTGCCGGACAGCAAGGGGCCCCAGACTCTCGAAGCCATCCGGGCGGCAGCTCCAAACGCACCGATCATGGTCATCGCGAGCCCGGAAGACGAGTCGCTTGCGCGATTGGCGGTCAAATCGGGGGCGCTCGACTACCTGATCAAAGGACGTCTTGAGGCCCGTCCCTTCGCACACACACTGCAGAACCTGATCGACCGGAAATCGATGGATGACGCTCTGTTTGCCGAGAGACAGCGCGCCGAAGTCACCTTGAATTCGATCGGCGACGCGGTGCTCAGCACAGATAATTTCGGGCGCGTGACGTTTCTCAACCTCGTCGCGGAAAAAATGACCGGATGGTCGCGCGAGGACGCCGCGGGCCACGCCGCCGTCGATGTCTTCCGGATCATTGATGGCGACACTCGCGAACCGATCCGCGACCCCCTCCAACTTGCCATCCGCTACAACAAGCCGATGTCGCTCACGACGAACTGCATCCTGATCCGCAAGGACGGGTTCGAATCGCCGATAGAGGACTCGGTCGCTCCGATACACGATCGCAGCGGAAGGGTGACAGGCGCGGTCGTGGTTTTCCACGACGTCAGCGACGCCCGCGCAATCGCGCTCAAGATGTCGCATCTGGCGCAACACGACTTTCTGACCGACCTCCCCAACCGCGCGTTGTTCAACGACCGGCTGACCCAGGCGATCGCCATGGCCCGGCGCCATCAACGGCTGCTCGGCGTCCTGTATCTCGACTGCGACAACTTCAAAGACATCAACGACTCGCTCGGCCACATCACCGGCGACCTCGTGCTGCAGGCGGTGGCCAAGCGTCTGGTCGCCGCCGGACGCACCTCCGACACGGTCAGTCGTCAGGGCGGCGACGAATTCGTCATCCTTCTCTCAGAACTGGCAAAAGCCGAGGACGCCGGTCTCGTCGCGAGCAAGATCATCAAGGCACTCGCCGCGCCGCACCGCATCGGGCGGCACGATCTTCATGTGACGGCAAGTATCGGCGTCGCCGTCTATCCGACCGATGGCCGCAACGCCGAGACACTGATCAGCTGCGCCGACACGGCCCTTTATGAAGCCAAGGAAAGCGGCGGCAACAACTACCGGATTTTCCACCAACACATGAAAGCCCGCGTGGTCGAGTGGCAATCCGTCGAAGGCAGTCTGCTACGCGCGTTGGAAAAGGAAGAGTTCCGTCTGCACTATCAGCCGCGAGTGAACCTGGCGACGGGTGGCATCGTCGGCGTCGAGGCACTCATTCGCTGGAACCATCCCGAGCGCGGTCTGATCCCTCCGTCGGAGTTTGTGCCGATCGCGGAGGATTCCGGGCTGATCGTGCCGATTGGGCGATGGGTCTTGCGCGAAGCGTGCCGGCAGGCCGACGCGTGGCGGGTGGCCGGGCTGGGAATCGTGCCGATGGCGGTCAATGTCTCAGCCGTGGAATTCCGCAGCGCCGGCTTCCTCGACGGCATCACAAACCTCTTCGCCGGTCATACTGCGAATGCCGGGAAGCTGGAACTGGAACTCACCGAGAGCGTGCTCATGCAGGACACGGAGGCCACCGGCGGATGTTTGCGAGCGCTGACCGACCTCGGCGTGCGGCTGACGCTCGACGACTTCGGGACTGGGTACTCCAGCCTGAGCTACCTTAGGCGCTTCCCGATCAGCACGCTGAAAATCGACCACTCGTTCGTGCAGGAACTGTCGAGCGGCAAGGACGACAGGACGCTGGTCGCGGCGATCATCGGGATGGGCAAGAGCCTGGGGCAGACGGTGATTGCCGAGGGCATCGAAACCGAGGACCAGCTCGCAGTTCTCCGCGAGTTGGGTTGTGACGAAGGCCAGGGATTCCATTTCAGCCGACCACTGCCCGCGGATGATTTCGCAACATATCTTGCGGCTGCCCGAGGGAAGTTGGACCGGAGTGCGGAGCAGGGCCAGTCGCAGGGTATGGCCCTCCCAGCCTGAACGGATACTCAGACATCGCATCTGGTATCTACGCCAAGCTCGG
>JAYTZZ010000009.1:0-33129 GCA_043741595.1 Hyphomicrobiales bacterium
CTATCCCCCTGTAAGGACTGGAAAAGTTCCTCCTGGGCGGTCTAGATTGCGCCGCTTTTCGGGCGGAAGGTGGATTTCGCCGAGCCGGGATTTGCCCGAAACCCGCTACAATCGCCCCTCACGAAGCGATTCGGCCAACCCCGTGCCGCGCGTTAGAGGACCCGCTGATGGCGTTGAAATTCCTGTTGCCGATCACTCTCGTGGCCGCGCTCGCCGGTTGCGGATCGATCGGCGCCATTGGCTTGCCGTGGAAGCGTGAAAAGCCCGTCCAGCCTGAGCCGTTGGCTTCGACAGCCGTAAGCCCGGTTGAGAGCACCAACCTCGGCCCCCCCGGAGATACGACGGTTGCCGGATTGCCCGCCGATGGCAGCGATACGGCAAGCGAACCGCTCTCACCGCCGACCGGAACCGCGATGACCGCACCTGCCGGTTCGGGCGTCGATGGCGGTATCGGCCGGACCGATCTTCTCGGCGGCTGGACGATTACTTCCGCGGGCGACTCGTGTCAGTTGTTCATGACGCTGACGAGTTGGACCGGCGGCTACCGCGCGTCGACGCGTGGCTGCACCAACGATGTCCTGAAATCGATCTCCGCGTGGAACCTGCAAGGCAGCGAAGTTATTCTCGCCGGCCAGGGCGGCTCGCCGCTCGCTCACCTCGCGTCGTCCGGCAACAATCGTTTCGAAGGCCAGGCCAACGGGCAGGGCGTTACGTTCTATCGCTGAGCCGCCCGACCGCATGACGCCCGCGCGACCGGCGGCCTCCAACGAGGGGCCGGTGGCTTCGGGGTACGCAGCCAAGGTCGCCTCCGGCGACATCACCCCCAATCCCGCTCAGCTCGTCCTCGTGGCGAGGCTCGATCGGCTCAACGGCGAACTCGGCGATAGGGGGCCTCCGCGGGGGCTATTTGGCCGACTCCTGAGCAGGCGCGCTCGGTCGCCGAAAGGGCTCTACATCCATGGTGCGGTCGGACGCGGCAAGACCATGCTCATGGATACGTTCTTTGCCGCTTCCGAAGTGCGTGCCAGACGCCGCGTTCACTTCAACGCCTTCATGGGCGAGGTGCAGGATCGCCTGCATGCCGCGCGCGAGCAGGACGAAGGCGATCCGATCAGGTCGGTCGCAACCGCGATTGCCAGCGAGACACGGCTGCTCTGCCTCGACGAATTTTCCGTTACCGATATCGCCGACGCGATGATTCTCTCGCGTTTGTTCGGTGCATTGTTCGGTCGCGGAGTGGTGTTGGTGGCGACCTCCAACAACGCTCCTGAAGACCTCTACAAGGATGGCTTGAACCGTGGCCTGTTTCTTCCGTTTGTCGCGACTCTCCGACGCCACGTCGATGTTTTCGATCTCGATATCGACACGGACTATCGGCTGGCGAAGCTTGCCGGCGCCCCGGTCTACGTCACGCCCCTCGGCCTAGGCGCCCGCAATGCGCTGGACACGATCTGGCGCCGCTTGACCGGCACACAGCGTGGCGAGCCAACCACGCTCCGCACGCACGGTCGCAATATTCGCGTTCCGCAGGCGGAGGATGGCGTGGCGCGCTTCTCGTTCGCCGACATCTGCGAAGCTCCGCTTGCGGCTAACGACTACCTGCAGATCGCGCGCGCATTCCACACCCTGATTGTCGATGACGTTCCGATCATCGCCGACGACAAGCGTGATGCTGCCCGCCGCCTGATCCTTCTCATAGACATCCTCTACGATCATCGCGTGAACCTGATTATTTCGGCAGCGGCCGAACCCGCGGCCCTTTACGTCGCGACGGACGGCGAGGAAGCTTTCGCATTCAGGCGCACGGCGTCGCGGCTCATCGAAATGCGCTCTGCGGCGTATCTCGGTGCCACGCATGGCGTGTCGCTCGCTCCCAATCCGCCTCTTGCACCGCAGCATCAATCGGGATAGTCAACGCACGCACTTTTCGGGGCCTGATTGACCCCGCTTTTCAGCCCTACACAAGGGAAGTCCCGGCTTATGGCTCGTGCACGGATCGCGTTGATCGGCGCCGGTCAGATCGGCGGTACGCTCGCCCATCTCGTCGGCTTGAAGGAACTCGGCGACGTCATTCTTTTCGATGTCGTGGAAGGCGTGCCCGACGGCAAGGCCCTCGACATCGCTGAAGCCTCCCCGATCGCCGGATTTGACGCCAAGATCGCCGGAACGTCGGCCTACGCCGCGATCAAGAATGCCGACGTGTGCATCGTGACCGCCGGCGTGCCACGCAAGGCCGGCATGAGCCGCGACGATCTCCTCGAGATCAACCTCAAAGTGATGGAGCAGGTTGGCGCCGGCATCAAAAAATACGCGCCGAAGGCCTTCGTCATCTGCATCACAAACCCGCTCGATGCGATGGTGTGGGCGTTGCAGAAATTTTCCGGCCTGCCGAAGGACATGGTGGTCGGGATGGCTGGCGTCCTGGATTCCGCCCGCTTTCGCTATTTCCTGGCGTCGGAGTTCGACGTATCGGTGGAGGATGTCACCGCGTTCGTGCTCGGCGGTCATGGCGATACCATGGTGCCGCTTACCCGCTACTCGACCGTCGCGGGTATTCCGCTTCCCGACCTCGTGACGATGGGCTGGACGACCAAGCAGCGCATCGAGGAAATCGTGCAGCGCACACGCGATGGCGGCGCCGAGATCGTCGGCCTGCTGAAAACCGGCTCCGCGTTTTACGCCCCGGCTCATTCCGCGATCGCGATGGCGGAGAGTTTCCTCAAGGACAAGAAGCGCGTATTGCCGTGCGCCGTTTCGCTTAAGGGCGAATACGGCATTCGCGACCGCTACATCGGTGTGCCGGCAGTCATCGGAGCCAAGGGCGTCGAGCGGGTCATCGAGATCGACCTCAACAAGGCCGAGCGAGCGATGTTCGATAACTCCATCACCGCCGTCGATGGGCTCATCGAGGCGTGCATCAAGATCGCTCCGTCGCTGACGCGATAGCGCGGCGAAGCCGGCGGGGACAGACGGCTCATGAACATCCACGAATATCAGGCGAAGGCGGTGCTGCGGGAATTCGGCGTGCCGCTAGCGCGTGGCGTCGCCGTGTTCTCGGCTGATGAGGCGGAGAGTGCCGCGAAGGAACTCGGCGGTCCCGTCTGGGTGGTCAAGTCGCAGATTCACGCCGGCGGTCGCGGCAAGGGCCGCTTCAAAGAAACAGCGGCAGGTGACAAAGGCGGCGTGCGCATCGCCAAATCCATCGCCGAAGTCATCGAAGCCGCGCGCCAGATGCTCGGCCACACGCTCATCACCAAGCAGAGTGGACCCGAAGGCCGGGTCGTCCGCCGCCTCTACATCGAAGAGGGCTCGGACATTGCCCGCGAGCTGTACCTTTCCTGCCTCGTCGATCGCGTGACCGGGCGCATGGCCTTCGTCGCCTCGCAGGAAGGTGGCATGGATATCGAGGAAGTCGCAGCGAAGACGCCGGAGAAGATCGTCACCGTTCACGTCGACCCTGCGGCTGGATATAGCCCCTACATCGGGCAGACGATCGCCTATGCCCTTGGCCTGTCAAGCGATCAGGTCAAGCAGTGCGTGGCGCTCATCGGTCAGCTCCATGCCGCGTTCGTCGGCAAGGATATGGGGCTGCTCGAGATCAATCCGCTCGTCGTGACGAAGGCGGGCAAGCTCCTCTGTCTCGATGCGAAGATGGGTTTCGACGACAACGCGCTTTTTCGTCATCCGGATATCGCGGCGCTGCGTGACGAGAGCGAAGAAGACCCGAAGGAAGTGGAAGCCGCCAAGAACGAGCTTAACTACATCGCCCTCAATGGCACCATCGGCTGCATGGTCAACGGCGCCGGCCTCGCCATGGCGACCATGGACATCATCAAGCTCTATGGAGCCGAGCCCGCGAATTTTCTCGACGTCGGCGGTGGCGCTTCGAAGGAGCGAGTCACTGCAGCGTTCAAGATTATCACCGCCGACCCGAAGGTCAAAGGAGTACTGGTCAACATCTTCGGCGGCATCATGCGTTGCGACATTGTCGCCGAGGGCATCCTCGCCGCGGTGAAGCAGGTTGGCCTCAAGCTGCCCCTGGTGGTGCGCCTTGAGGGCACCAACGTCGAACTCGGAAAGAAGATCATCGCCGAGTCGGGCCTCTACGTCATCAACGCCGACGACCTCGATGACGCCGCGCAAAAGGTCGTGGCCGCCGTCAAGAAGGCGGCCTGATGGGGGCCGCCGCTTCAGCGACGGCCGGCGAACGCGCCTGTCCCCAGTGCGGCGCGACGGCCGTCGTCGCGTTGCCGCGCTACTCGACGGCGGAATGGCATGTGGTCGCTTGTGCTGACTGTGGTTTCGTCTATCTGCGCAATCCGCCCGCCTATGCTCGCCTTGAGGAAGAGTTCGCGTGGGAGAAGACCGCGCCGGCCGAGACCGAGCGGCGGTACGCCGCGCGACCGCTGTTCATGTGGCTCGACGACATCACGCGCTGGCGCCTCTCGATGTTTCGGCGTGATCGCGCCGGTCTTTACCGGCGGCTGTTCCGGCCGGGCCGCGTGCTCGACGTCGGCTGCGGCGGCTATGCGGCTCCGCCCGAGCCCTTCATTCCTTATGGGATCGAAATATCGAAGGTCCTCTATGAGAGGTCGGCGCAACTCATGGAAGCGCGCGGCGGCAAGGCTATCTACGGACCCGCTGCGGAGGCCATCGGCTCGTTCCCTGATGGCTTTTTTTCAGGCGTGATCCTGAATTCGGTCGTCGAGCATGAAGCGCAGCCGAAGCGCCTGCTCGCCGAGGTCGCGCGCGTGCTGGAGCCTGATGGCAGCGCCCAAATCCGTGTGCCGAACTACGGCAGCATCAACCGCATGGTCAACGGCGGCGGTTGGTGCGGCTTCCGCCACCCGGATCATGTCAACTACTTCACCCTGACGTCGCTGAAACGCATGGCGAAAGATTGCGGGCTTGGCGTGCGCCTGCTGCATCCGATCCGCCTGCCGGTCGACGACAATATCAACGCGGTCCTCACCAAGGCGGCAGCCTGACATGGCGATCCTTATCGACGCATCGACCAAGGTCATCTGCCAGGGCTTCACCGGCAAGAACGGCACGTTCCATTCGGAGCAGGCGATCGCCTATGGCACGAAGATGGTGGGCGGCGTTTCGCCTGGGAAGGGCGGGCAGACACATCTCGGTCTTCCGGTTTTCGACACGGTGCTGCAGGCCGTTGAGGCAACGCGCCCGCAGGCCAGCGTCATCTATGTGCCGCCGCCATTCGCCGCCGACGCCATCCTTGAAGCGATCGCAGCCGAAGTGCCGCTCATCGTGACCATCACGGAGGGTATCCCGGTCCTCGACATGGTCAAGGTCAAGCGTGCGCTCGAAGGTTCGAAGAGCCGCCTCGTCGGGCCGAACTGCCCCGGTGTGATGACGTCGGGCGAATGCAAGATCGGCATCATGCCCGGCAACATTTTCGCCAAAGGTTCCGTCGGCATCGTGTCGCGCTCCGGTACGCTCACCTATGAAGCTGTCTTCCAGACGACAGCCGCCGGTCTCGGCCAGACCACGGCTGTCGGCATCGGCGGTGATCCGGTCAAGGGCATGGATTTCGTCGAGGTGCTGGCATTGCTGCTCGCCGACGCTGCAACTCACTCAATCGTGATGATCGGCGAGATCGGCGGTTCATCGGAGGAATTGGCGGCACAGTTTCTGAAAGATGAAGCGTCACGCGGCCGTCGCAAGCCCGTGGTGGGGTTCATAGCCGGACGCACGGCGCCGCCCGGGCGCCGGATGGGCCATGCGGGCGCAATCATTGCTGGCGGCAGGGGCGGGGCGGAGGACAAGATCGAGGCCATGCGTTCGGCGGGGATCACCGTTGCGGAATCGCCGGCCCGGATCGGCCGCACTCTCGTCGAAGTCTTGAACAGTTAGTGTGCGGACCCGACATGAATGAACGAGAAACACGTTGATTCGGCGGCGATCGGTCTTTAGAGCGTGGCAGGTGGCTGCGCGGAACTGAGAGCGCGGGGAGGTCCCCCGCGGAACCAAGAAAATGGCACGCCAGGACGCGAACCAGGCATTCGCGGCGACTTCGTTCCTCTACGGCGGAAATGCGCCTTACCTCGAAGAGTTGCGCGCACGCTACGAGCGTGACCCCAAGTCGGTCGACGCCGAGTGGCGCACGTTTTTCGAAGGTCTGAAAGACGTTCCGGAAGGCGACCGGAAGCCTTCGTGGCAACGCAAGGATTGGCCGCCGGTCGTCAATGGCGAGCTGACCTCGGCGCTCGACGGCAACTGGACCGAGGTTGCCGCGGCGACATCGAACAAGATCAAGGCCGCGGTCGTTGCACGCGGCGCCGAGATAAGCGACAGCGCCGTCACGCAGGCGACGCGCGATTCCGTCCATGCTCTGATGATGATCCGGGCTTATCGCGTCCGTGGACATTTCCACGCCAATCTCGATCCGCTCAATCTCGAATTTGAGAACAGCGCTGAGGAGCTCGATCCGGCATCCTATGGCTTCGGTGAAGCTGATCTCGACCGTAAGATCTTCATCGACAACGTGCTCGGCATGGAATTAGCGACTGTTCGCGAGATGGTCGAAATACTGCGTCGCACCTATTGCTCCACGCTCGGCATCGAGTTCATGCACATGTCCGATCCGGCCGAGAAGGCATGGATTCAGGAGCGGATCGAGGGCCCTGACAAAGGCATCGCGTTCACGCCGGAAGGCAAGAAAGCGATTTTCAACAAGCTCATTGAGGCGGAAGGCTTCGAGAAGTTCATCGACGTCAAATACACGGGCACGAAGCGCTTTGGCCTCGACGGTTCCGAGTCGCTCATCCCAGCGCTTGAGCAGATCATCAAGCGCGGCGGCGCGCTCGGCGTCAAGGAAATCGTCTTCGGCATGGCCCACCGCGGCCGGCTGAACGTGCTTGCCCAGGTGCTTGGCAAGCCGCACCGCGCGATCTTTCACGAGTTCAAGGGCGGCTCGGCTTCGCCGGACAACGTCGAAGGCTCCGGCGACGTCAAGTATCACCTTGGTGCATCGTCCGACCGCGAGTTCGATGGCAACCGGGTGCATCTGTCGCTCACCGCCAACCCCTCGCACCTCGAGATTGTCGATCCGGTGGTGCTCGGCAAGGCCCGGGCGAAGCAGGACAAGCTTGCCGATCAGCCGCGCGGCGAGGTCGTGCCGCTCGAACAGCGCGAGCGCGTGCTGCCGCTCCTTCTCCACGGCGATGCTGCTTTTGCCGGCCAGGGCGTGATCGCCGAATGTCTCGGCCTCTCGGGCCTTCGTGGTCACCGCACCGCAGGCTCGCTCCACTTCATCATCAACAACCAGATCGGCTTCACGACCAATCCTCGCTTTGCCCGCTCGTCGCCCTATCCCTCGGACGTCGCCAAGATGGTGGAGGCGCCGATCTTCCATTGCAACGGCGACGATCCGGAAGCGGTTGTCTATGCTGCCAAGATCGCGACCGAGTTCCGGCAGAAGTTCCACAAGCCGGTGGTGGTCGACATGTTCTGTTATCGCCGCCACGGCCACAACGAGGGCGACGAGCCGGCCTTCACGCAGCCGCTCATGTACCGGGCGATTGCCTCGCATCCGACCACACTTGAGATCTACGGCAAGAAACTCACCGATGAGGGTCTGCTTTCGGCTGCCGACATCGACAAGGCGAAGGCCGAGTGGCGCGCCAGGCTCGAGACCGAGTTCGAGGCGGGGCAAAACTACCGCCCGAATAAGGCCGACTGGCTTGATGGGGCATGGGCCGGTCTCAAGGTGGCGGAGACGGGCGACGCGCCGAGGCGTGGCGAGACCGGAATTCCGATGGCTACCCTCAAGGCCATCGGCACGAAGCTCACCGAGGTTCCGGAAGGCTTCAGCGTCCACAAGACGGTCGGGCGCTTTCTCGAAAACCGACGGAAGGCTTTCGATACCGGCGTGGGCGTCGACTGGGCGACTGCGGAGGCGCTGGCATTCGGCGCTCTCCTTTCTGACGGTCATCCCATCCGTCTGTCAGGGCAAGATGTCGAGCGCGGCACGTTCTCGCAGCGCCATTCGGTGCTCTTCGATCAGGACACCGAGGAGCGCTACATTTCGCTCAATGCGCTCGCCAACGGCTCGGCGCGCTTCGAAGTCATCAACTCGATGCTGTCGGAGGAGGCGGTGCTCGGATTCGAGTACGGCTACTCGCTCGCCGAGCCGAATGCGCTGACGCTGTGGGAAGCCCAGTTCGGCGACTTCGCCAACGGCGCGCAAGTCGTCATCGACCAGTTCATCTCGTCCGGCGAGAAGAAGTGGCTGCGTATGTCCGGCCTGGTGATGCTCCTGCCCCATGGCTACGAGGGCCAGGGGCCTGAACATTCGTCGGCGCGGCTGGAGCGCTTCCTACAGCTCTGCGCGGAAGACAACATGCAGGTCGCGAACCTCACGACCCCCGCCAACTACTTCCATGCGCTCCGGCGCCAGTTGAAGCGCGACTTCCGCAAGCCGCTCATCGTGATGACGCCGAAGTCGCTGCTGCGCCACAAGCGCGCCGTCTCGACACTCGATACGATGGGCCAGGGCTCGTCGTTCCACCGACTGCTCTGGGACGACGCGGAGTATCTCAAGGGCGAGAAGATCAAGCTCGTCGCTGACGAGAAAATCCGTCGTGTCGTGCTGAGTTCAGGCAAGGTCTACTATGACCTCTACGAAGAGCGCGAGAAGCGCGGCATCAATGACGTCTACTTGCTCCGCGTCGAACAGCTCTATCCCTTTCCCGCCAAGGCGCTCATGAACGAGTTGTCCCGTTTCCAGAAGGCTGACGTGGTATGGTGCCAGGAAGAGCCGAAGAACATGGGGTCCTGGACCTTCGTCGAGCCCTACCTCGAATGGGTGCTGGCGCAGGTTGGCGGAAAGTCGGAGCGGCCGCGCTACGTGGGACGCGCCGCTGCAGCGGCGACAGCCACCGGCCTGATGGCGCGGCACGTGGCGCAGCTTAACGCATTCCTCGACGAGGCCTTCGCCGAGTAGCGAAACGGGGACGATGATGGCGACTGAAGTTCGTGTTCCGACCCTTGGCGAGTCGGTGACTGAGGCCACCGTCGGCCAGTGGTTCAAGAAAGTCGGCGACGCCGTCGCAGTCGACGAACCTCTCGTCGAGCTTGAGACCGACAAGGTAACGCTGGAAGTTCCGGCGCCGGCTGCAGGGGTCATTGCTGCGATCGACGCCAAGGATGGCGCTGTCGTCGGCGTGGGTGCGCTGCTGGGTTCCATCAATGCCGACGCTTCCGCCGCCAAGGCAGCTGCGAAGTCGGCGCCGTCGCCAACCGGCAAGCCCGATGTGAAAACGTCGACCACCACGCCGATTGGGGTTGGTCCGGAGGAGGTCAAGCCGCGGACTCCCGCGGCGCAAGCCGCGGAAGCCGTCGTTCAGGCAAAGGCGGCGGACAAGGCCAGCGACGGCAACGGCGCTTCGCCCGCTGCCGCCAAGATTCTGACCGAGAAGAGCATCGCTCCGGCGCAGGTTTCGGGCACCGGGAAAGACAGCCGCATCACCAAGGCCGATGCCGTCGCCGCCGCTCCGGCTCCCGTTTCCGCACCAGTGCAGGTGCGCGCGCCGTCGCCCGCCGACGATGCGGCGCGCGAGGAACGCGTGCGCATGTCGCGCTTGCGTCAGACCATCGCCCGCCGTCTAAAGGAAGCGCAGAACACCGCCGCCATGCTCACGACCTTCAATGAGGTCGATATGAGCGCAGTGATGGCGCTGCGCACCGAATATCGCGAGCTGTTCGAGAAGAAGCACGGCGTGAAGCTCGGCTTCATGGGCTTTTTTGTGAAGGCCTGCGTTCAGGCGCTGAAGGAAATTCCGGCCGTCAACGCCGAGATCGATGGCACCGACATCGTCTACAAGAACTATTACCACCTCGGCATCGCCGTCGGCACCGATCGCGGTCTCGTCGTGCCTGTGGTGCGCGACGCCGACCACAAGTCGCTTGCCGAGATCGAGAAGACGATTGCCGATCTCGGAAAGCGCGCGCGCGATGGCGACCTCAAGCTCGAGGAGATGCAGGGCGGTACCTTCACCATCACCAACGGCGGCATTTACGGTTCGCTCATGTCGACGCCGATCCTCAATGCGCCGCAGTCTGGCATCCTCGGCATGCACAAGATTCAGGAGCGGCCGATCGTCATCGCCGGCGAGGTCAAGGTCAGGCCGATGATGTACCTGGCGCTCTCCTACGATCACCGCATCGTCGATGGGCGCGAGGCGGTCACCTTCCTCGTCCGCGTGAAGGAAAGCCTGGAAGACCCGCAGCGGATGGTGCTCGATCTCTGAGAGGCGCATACGCTTGGCTTCCCCCTATGATTTCGCGGTTATCGGCTCTGGCCCCGGCGGCTACGTCGCGGCAATCAAGGCGGCTCAACTCGGTCTCAAGGTCGCCGTCATAGAAAAGCGCAAGACGTTCGGCGGCACCTGCCTCAATATCGGCTGCATACCATCGAAGGCGCTCCTCCACACGTCCGAATTGTTCGAGGCCGCCGGTCATCAGTTCGAGGGGTTTGGCATCAAGGTCGGCACGCCCAAGCTCGATCTCAAGGCGATGCAGGCCCACAAGGACGCGGTGGTGCAGGCGAGCGTGTCAGGCGTCGAGTATCTCTTCAAGAAGAACAAGATCGATGCCTTCATCGGCACCGGGTCCATCGTTGGCCCCGGAAAGATCAAGATCGATGTTCAGGTCGGCGAAAGCCAGGTCATCGAGGCGAAGGTGATCGTCATTGCCACTGGCTCGGAGTCGACGCCGCTGAAGGGTGTTACCATCGATGAAACCCGCGTCGTCACGTCCACGGGAGCGCTGACACTGGCGCAGGTTCCGGCGCGGCTCATCGTCATAGGCGCCGGTGTCATCGGCCTTGAGCTCGGCTCGCTGTGGCGTCGCCTCGGCTCGGAAGTCACGGTGGTCGAATTCCTCGACCGCATCCTTCCGGGTATGGACGGCGAAGTCGCGCGCCAGACGCAGCGCCTGCTCACGCGCCAGGGCATGGCCTTCCGCTTGTCGAGCAAGGTCGCTTCCGTCGATACCAAGAGCAAGACGCTGAAGGTCGCGGTTGAGCCCGCCGCGGGCGGCGCGGCGGAGACGCTGGAAGCCGACGTTGTGCTGGTCGCTATAGGCCGGCGCGCCTTCACAGATGGGCTCGGCCTCGAAGCCGCTGGTATCGCGCGCGATGAGCGCGGCCGGGTCGCCGTCGACGATCATTTCCAGACCAACGTCCCGGGCGTCTACGCCATCGGCGATGCCATCCGCGGCGCCATGCTCGCCCACAAGGCTGAGGACGAGGGCATTGCCGTCGCCGAGATCGTCGCAGGGCAAGCGGGCCATGTGAACTACAGCGCGATACCGAGCGTCGTCTACACCCATCCGGAGGTCGCCTCGGTCGGGCAGACCGAGGAGGAACTGAAGGTGGCCGGCATCGAATATCGCGTCGGCAAGTTTCCGTTCTCGGCCAACGCGCGCGCTCGCGCCCTTGGTGAGAAGGATGGCTTCGTGAAGATTCTCGCCGACGCCGCGACCGATCGCGTGCTTGGCGGTCATATCATCGGCCCGTATGCCGGCGAGTCGATCGTCGAGATCGCCGTGCTGATGGAGTTTGCCGGCGCGGCGGAAGACCTCGCGCGCATTTCGCATCCGCACCCGACCCTCTCGGAAGCCGTGCGCGAGGCGGCCTTCGCCGCCTGGTCGAAGCCGATCCATATCTGAGCGTGTCGCCCGCCACCGCCATCGTCATCATGGGCGTCGCCGGCAGCGGCAAGACCGTCGTCGGGGAGCGCCTCGCCAGGCACTACGGCTATCCGTTTCGCGATGCCGATGAGTTTCACCCACCCGCCAACGTCGCCAAGATGTCGTCGGGCGTTCCGTTGGAGGACGCCGACCGCTGGCCGTGGCTCGACGCGATCGGGGCTGCGATCCACGATGCCGGCAGCGAAGGCATCGTCGTCGCCTGCTCGGCGCTGAAGCGCATCTATCGCGAACGCATCATCAATGCCGCGGGCCGCCCGGTGAATTTCGTCTTCCTCGACGGGTCGCTGGTGACTCTGCGTCAGCGCATCGGCGGGCGGCGGGGACACTTCATGCCGCCCAGCCTCCTCGACAGCCAGCTCGCCACGCTGGAGCGGCCGGCGCCTGACGAGCGCGCCGTCACGATCTCCATCGAGCAGCCCATCGACGCCGTGGTCGATGCCGCTGTCGCAGCCTTGGCGCCTGCCTGAACAGCTACGCCCTTGGATGGGCCTTCGCGTACGCTTCCATCAGCCGCTCCGTATCGACGGCAGTATAGATCTGCGTCGTCGACAGGCTGGCGTGGCCAAGCAGCTCCTGGATGGCGCGGAGATCGCCACCGTTGGCGAGCAGGTGGGTGGCGAACGAGTGGCGCAGCGCATGTGGTGTCGCCGTGTCGGGCAGGCCGAGAGCGCTCCGCATCTTCTCCAGCGCACGCTGAACGAGGCGCGGGTTGAGCGGCCCGCCGCGTGCGCCGAGGAAGAGCGGTGTGTCGGGTCCGGGCGTGTAGGGACACTGATCAAGATAACTTGCGATCGCCGCGGATACCGCCGGCAGCACCGGGACCATGCGTTCCTTGCCGCCCTTGCCTCTGATCCTCAGCGTGTCACTGGGTCCGAGTGGGGTTTCGCCGCGACGGAGGCCGAGCGCCTCGGAGATGCGCAAACCGGCGCCATAGCACAGGGCCAGCACCGCGGCGTTGCGGGCGGCGATCCACGGTTCATCGTCGACACTGTTTTCTACATCGACGACGTTGCGCGCCGCTGCTGTCTGCAGTGCCTTCGGCAGGGTCTTCTTCTGGCGCGGGGGACGAATGGCTCGGAGTGCCGCGCCGTTGGCGCTGCCTTCCTTTTCGAGAAACCGGATGAGCGAGCGGATGCCGGCGATGCCTCGGGCGAGCGTCCGCGAGCCGGCGCCATCATGCCTTCGCGACGCCATGAAGGCACGGATGTCGGTGGTGGTCAGAGTCTTCAGGTCGGCAAGCTTCGGCGCGCCGCCAAGATGAGCCGTCAGGAACGTGAGAAACTGCGAGGCGTCGCGGGTGTACGCCTCAAGGGTCTTCGGTGAAAGCCGCCGCTCGCCGGACAAATGCCGCCGCCAGCGCGCCACCGCTTCGACGAGGTCGGGCTGGGCGGTGATCAGCAGTTCTCGGTCGGCGGCCATGAACGACAGTCCGCACGCTTTAGCTAAACGTGGGGTTAACTCGTCCTCCATCTTGTCGTCCCCGCGAAGGCGGGGACCCAGCACACGCTGGTCCGGCAGTGGATACTGGGTGCCCGCCTTCGCGGGCATGACAAAGCAGGTCAGCTCTTGATCAGCGCCGCCGTCGAGCGACGGCGGCGGCTTGCGTTTGACGCGGTAGGCAACGTCGTCCCTCAACCCTTGGGCAGGTAGGGGATCGTGCCGGCCAGATCGGTGTCGTCAATAAGCTGGAAACGGCTTTCGCTGCCGCGCTGACGGGCCGCGACGAGAGGAGCGTATTCGGGATCGTGGACGAAGGCCTCGGCGTCCGATGCCGACGGAAACTCCATGATTGCGATCAGCGAGGTATCCAGCGGCTTACCCTCCAGCGTCTTCACATTCCCGCTGCGCGACAGGTATTTGCCACCGTGCTTGTGCACGAGATTGTGCACCGAAGCCGCATATCCGGGCACCCACTTGTCGTCTTTCACTTTGATGTCTGCGATCAGGTAAGCTGCCATTGTTCTTTTCCTTTGTTTTTGCTTGGCGTCGTTGGGAAGAGGCGTGTACCTATGCCGATCCTTCGCCGATGCGAATGATCGACCGTCCGCGACGCTTGACGCGGCGTCCTGCTGTGACCCACGTCACACGCCGCCCAGCCCCGATCGCCCTAAGAGAGTTTCATGGCTACTGACGCACTATCGGATGTGCTGAGAACGGTCCGGCTCACCGGCGCGACGTTTTTCAACGTCGTCGGCAAGGCGCCGTGGGTTGCCGAGCAGCCGACGCCGGAAATGGTCCTGCCGAAGGTTCTGCCGGGCGCCGAGCACCTGATTGCCTATCATGTGATCACCGAGGGCCGGTGCTTTGCGAGCATCGTCGGCGGCGAGGCGATCGCGGTCGAAGCCGGTGAAGTCATCGTCTTCACCAATGGCGATGCGCATGTCATGTCGAGCAGTCCCGGCATGCGCGCCAAGCCGGTTACTCCGGACGCTGTCGACCATAGCGGCATTCAGTTGCCGTTCTTCGTCAACTATGGCGCCGATGGGCCAACCTCGGCCAAACTCGTCTGCGGGTTTCTCGCTTGCGATGCGCGCCCGTTCAATCCGCTTCTTGAGAATCTGCCACCGGTGTTCAAGGTGGGTGACGCAAGCGGCAGCGATCCCGGGTGGCTTGGCCAGTTCATCCGTCTTGCGACGCGGGAATCGGCCGACAAGCGTGCCGGCGGCGAAAGCGTGCTGGCCAAACTCAGCGAGCTGATGTTCATCGAGGTCGTGCGCCGCTATCTGGAGGCTCTGCCGCCGGAGCAAGCCGGGTGGCTGGCTGGTCTGCGCGATCCCTTCGTCGGTAAAGCACTGTCATTGCTGCACGGGGCACCCGCGCAAAACTGGACTATCGAGGAACTGGCGAAACAGGTCGGCGTGTCGCGCTCGGTCCTCGCCGAGCGCTTCACCGATCTGGTCGGCATTCCACCGATGCAGTATCTCGCCAAATGGCGCATGCAGATCGCTTCGGGGCTCCTCGCCAGCGGCAGCGCCAATGTCGCGACCGTCGCCAACACGATCGGCTACGGATCCGAAGCTGCCTTCAGCCGCGCCTTCAAAAAGATGGTGGGAGTCTCACCGTCCGCCTGGCGTCGAAGCCGCATGCAGGAGGTCGGGGCGAGCGTCGTTGGCTAGTCGATCTTCATCCCTGTCTTCTTCCAGTCGGCCAGAAATGCGGAGAGGCCGCCGTCGGTCAGCGGGTGCTTGGTCAGGCTCTTGATGAGCGCCGCCGGCATGGTCGCCACATCGGCGCCGATCATCGCCGCCTGTTGGACGTGGAGCGGCGTGCGCATTGAGGCGGCGAGAATCTCGGTCTTGAAATTCGGATAGTTGTCGTACATCGCGCGAATCTCGCGGATGAGATCCATCCCTTCGTAGCCGATGTCGTCGAGGCGGCCGATGAAGGGCGAGATGAACGTCGCGCCCGCCTTGGCGGCGAGCAGCGCCTGATTGGACGAGAAGCAGAGAGTCACGTTGACCTTGTGCCCCTTCTGACTGAGCGTCCGGCAGGCGCGAAGGCCGTCCCAGGTGAGGGGTACTTTTATCGTCACGTTCTTGGCGATGGCCGCGAGCGTCGCGCCTTCGGCGAGCATGCCGTCGTAGTCGGTGGCGGTGACCTCGGCCGACACCGGTCCGGGAATGATCGAGCAGATCTCGGCGATCACGTCCTTGATTGGCCGCCCGGTCTTGGCGATCAACGATGGGTTGGTGGTAACCCCATCGACCAGGCCGGTCAGGGCGAGTTCGCGGATTTCGTTCACGTCGGCGCTGTCGACGAAGAATTTCATGGGTCATCTTCCTATATGTGCGCCTGGCTCAATCGGGCCCGCGATGCAGGCTTTCCTTTAGACCAAAGCGGGGCCATCGTCAGCGCCCACCCATCACAAGTTGGAGATTCGGAAGACCCGTGGCCGGCGAGAAGATCGTTTCAGTGCTGGTCCCGGTCGCGGTCGCCGCGCCCTACACCTATCGCGCTCCCGAGGGCGCGAGAGCCGGCGACATCGTCGAGGTGCCCCTCGGCACGCGCGACGCCGTCGGCGTGATCTGGGACGATCCGCCCGATCCAGCGATCGGCCACAATCGCCTCAGACCCATCGCCGGCACGTTCGACGTTGCGCCGCTGTCGAAGGAGATTCGCGGCTTCGTCGACTGGGTCGCGGACTACACACTCACCACGCGCGGAATGGTCCTCCGGATGATCCTGCGGTCGCCGGGCGCACTGGAACCGGAGGCGCCGGTACCGGGTGTTCGCCTTGGCGGTCCGCCACCGGCGCGCATGACCCCGGCACGAGCGCGTGTGCTGGCGCATATTTCCGAAGGTGGGCTGGCGTGGACGAAGTCGGGGCTTGCCGCTGCTGCCGGCGTGACGCCCTCTGTCGTGCAGGGCCTGATCGACGCCGGGACGCTCGAAGTTGTGATGATGCCGGCGTCACCTGCCGCTCTTCCCGCCGACCCCGATTACGGGAAGCCCGAATTGTCCGTGGAACAGGAAGCGGCGGCCGCGTCGCTTCGCCAGTCGGTCGCGACCGGCGGCTATTCGGTAACGCTGCTGGACGGCATCACAGGTTCCGGCAAGACAGAGGTCTATTTCGAGGCGGTGGCTGCGGCGCTGAAGGCCGACCGGCAGGTCCTCATTCTGATTCCGGAGATCGCACTCACCGCCGGGTTCCTCGAGCGCTTCGCACTCCGCTTCGGCGCGCGCCCCGCCGAATGGCATTCGGACGTTCCGCCGAGGGGACGCGAGCGCGTCTGGCGCGGCGTTGCCGATGGGCGCGTTCGCGTCGTCGTTGGTGCGCGCTCGGCGCTCTTTCTTCCGTTCAAGGAGCTCGGCCTCATCGTCGTCGATGAGGAGCACGATCTTGCCTACAAGCAGGAGGAGGGCGCGGTCTACAACGCGCGCGACATGGCGGTGGTACGCGCGCACCTCGCCGGCTTCCCCGTCGTGCTGTCGTCGGCGACGCCATCGATCGAGAGTCGCGTCAACGCGGACGCCGGGCGCTACAAGCGCATCGTCCTCTCCGATCGCTACCTCGACGCGGCCTTGCCGACAGTCACCGCCGTTGATCTCCGCAAGGATCAGCCGGAGCGTGGAAGATTCCTGTCGCCGCCGCTCGTCGCCGCCGTCGCCGAGGCGCTTGCCCAAAAGCAACAGGCGCTCCTGTTTCTGAACCGTCGCGGTTATGCACCGCTGACGCTGTGTCGCAACTGCGGCCACCGTTTCCAGTGCCCCAACTGCTCAACGTGGCTGGTGGAACATCGCTTCCGCGGCATTCTCCTCTGTCATCACTGCGGCCACACCGAACCAAAGCCGAAGGTCTGCCCAAGCTGCGAGGCTACGGACAGCCTGACACCGGTCGGCCCCGGTATCGAGCGGCTGCAGGAAGAAGTCGCCGCGCGTTTTCCCGAGGCGCGCACCATTGCCCTCTCCAGCGATCTCATCGGCGGCGTTCAGCGCATGCGGCTGGAACTCGCGGCGATCGCCAAGGGCGAGGTCGATATCGTCATCGGTACGCAGCTCGTCGCCAAGGGGCACAACTTTCCCCTCCTCACCCTCGTCGGCGTGGTCGATGCCGACCTCGGACTGGCCAACGGCGACCTGCGCGCCGCCGAGCGCACATTCCAATTGCTAAGCCAGGTTACCGGCCGAGCAGGGCGCTCTGGCGGTTCGAGCAACGCTGTGTTGCAAACGTACGCCCCCGAGCATTTGGTCGTGCAAGCTATCGTGCAAGGCGATCGGGAAGCCTTCTATTCCCGCGAAATCGCCGCCCGCCGGGAGGCCGGTCTGCCGCCCTTCGGGCGTCTCGCCGCCGTCATTGTCTCCGGCCTAAGTCGCGGAGAAGCCTTGGCTTTTGCCTCTGCCGTCCGCCGTTCAGCGCCCGTCGACCCGGCGATTTCGGTGCTCGGACCTGCCGAAGCGCCGCTCGCCGTGATCCGCGGCCGCCATCGTTTTCGTCTCCTCGTGCATTCTCCTAGAAATTCGAACATGCAGGCGTACATGCGCGTGTGGCTCTCGAACGCGCCCAAGCAACGCGCCGACCTGCGTATCCAGGTCGACATCGATCCGCAGAGTTTTCTCTAGCCAGCAATTCCGTCATATTGCCCTGCAGTAGGGCCTATGCTAAGCGAACCCGCAGATAACGGGCATTGGCTGGTCTCTTGGTCGGCTGCCTGAAAAATCAATCCGTTCAAGGCCTTACGACGATGGGCCGGGCCTCTCCGAATGAGGCCCACCATGTCGAAGGTAAGGGGACAGAGTGGCCGGCAGCACGTCTTCTGTTTCGGGTGTCGCGGAGCGATACGCCAACGCGCTGTTCGGGGTGGCGCTCGACGAAAAAATGCTTCCCGCTGTCGAGAAAGACCTGGATCGCTTCACGGCGTTGATTGACGAGAATCCTGATCTCGGCCGGTTGGTGAGGAGTCCGGTTTTCTCCGCCAACGAGCAGAGCCGCGCGATTGCGGCCGTGCTCGACAAGGCGGAGATCGGCGGGCTCGTTGCTAATCTCGTCAAGGTCACGGCCGCCAACCGTCGGCTCTTCGCCGTTCCGGACATGATCACTGCATTCAAAAGGCTTGCCGCAAAACACCGTGGCGAAGTTGCTGCGGAGGTCACCAGCGCCGAGCCGCTTTCCGAAAAGCATGGCGCCGATCTGAGGACAGCGCTCAAGGCCTCGCTCGGGAAGGACGTGACGCTTGTTTCCCACGTCGATCCGTCGTTGATCGGCGGGCTCATCGTCAAAGTCGGCAGTCGCATGATCGACGGGTCGCTCCGCACCAAACTCAATTCGCTCAAACTCGCCATGAAAGAGGTCGGCTGATGGAAATCCGCGCCGCAGAAATCTCCGCGATCCTCAAGGAGCAGATCAAGAATTTCGGCAAGGAAGCGGAAGTCTCCGAAGTCGGCCAGGTGCTGTCGGTTGGCGACGGTATCGCCCGCATTTACGGCCTCGACAACGTCCAGGCCGGTGAGATGGTCGAGTTTCCGGGCGGTATCCGTGGGATGGCTCTCAACCTTGAGAGCGACAACGTCGGCGTCGTCATTTTCGGCAACGACCGCGACATCAAGGAAGGCGACACAGTCAAGCGCACCGGTTCGATCGTCGACGTGCCGGTCGGCAAGGGTCTTCTCGGCCGCGTGGTCGATGCCCTCGGCAATCCAATTGATGGCAAAGGTCCGATCAAGAGCGAGGAACGCAAGCGCGTCGATGTGAAGGCGCCAGGTATCATTCCGCGACGCTCGGTGCATGAGCCGATGCAGACCGGCCTCAAGGCAATTGACGCGCTCATCCCGATCGGCCGCGGCCAGCGCGAGTTGATCATCGGCGACCGCCAGACCGGTAAGACCGCCGTTGCGCTTGACGCGATCCTCAACCAGAAATCGATCAACGCCACGGGCGACGAGAGCCAGAAGCTCTATTGCGTCTACGTCGCCATCGGTCAGAAGCGCTCGACCGTAGCGCAATTCGTGAAGGTGCTGGAGGAGAACGGCGCGCTCGACTATTCGATCATCGTTGCGGCCACCGCGTCCGATCCGGCACCGATGCAGTTCCTGGCGCCGATGTCGGGCTGTACGATGGGCGAGTACTTCCGCGACAACGGAATGCACGCTCTCATCATCTACGACGATTTGTCGAAGCAAGCCGTCGCCTACCGCCAGATGTCGCTGCTGCTGCGACGTCCGCCGGGCCGCGAAGCCTATCCCGGTGACGTGTTCTACCTGCACTCACGTCTTCTTGAGCGTGCCGCCAAGCTCAACAAGGACAACGGTTCCGGGTCGCTGACGGCACTGCCGATCATCGAGACGCAGGCGAACGACGTGTCGGCCTACATTCCAACCAACGTCATCTCCATCACCGACGGGCAGATATTCCTGGAGACCGATCTTTTCTATCAGGGTATCCGCCCGGCGGTTAACGTCGGCATCTCGGTGTCGCGCGTTGGCTCGGCCGCACAGATCAAGGCAATGAAGCAGGTTGCCGGCACGATCAAGGGCGAACTCGCCCAATACCGCGAGATGGCGGCGTTCGCGCAGTTCGGCTCGGACCTCGATCCGGCGACCCAACGCCTTCTTAATCGCGGCGCACGCCTTACCGAGCTCCTCAAGCAGCCGCAGTTCTCACCGCTCCGTGTCGAGGAACAGGTGGCGGTTATCTTCGCCGGCGTGAACGGATATCTCGATAAACTGCCCGTCAACAAAGTTGGTGAGTTTGAGCAAGGATTCCTGGCGCTGCTCCGCACCGATCATGCAGCGCTGCTTGGCGAAATCCGCGACAAACGTGAACTGACTGACGAGACGCGGGCCAAGCTCAAAACTGCGGCGGATTCTTTCTCTAAAGTCTTCGCTTGAGTGCCCGAGACCGGTAGTCGGACAGGCAGATGCCCAGCCTAAAAACCCTTCGCAATCGCATCGCCTCCGTGAAGGCGACGCAGAAGATCACGAAGGCAATGCAGATGGTTGCCGCGTCGAAGCTGCGCCGGGCGCAGGCCGCAGCAGAGGCGGCGCGACCCTACGCGGCGCGGATGGCGGCGGTGCTCGCCAACGTTGCGGCGGGTTCGGCGGGCAGCGCCGATGCGCCGCGCCTGCTTGCCGGTACCGGCAAGGATCAGACTCATCTGCTCGTAGTGTGCACGGCCGATCGCGGACTTTGCGGCGCATTCAATTCATCGATCGCCCGGCTTGCGCGGGACCATGCACGCCGCCTGATGGCGGATGGCAAGGACGTCAAGTTTCTGTGCGTGGGCAAGAAGGGCTACGACATTCTGCGTCGGCTCTTCGCCCGGCAAATACTCGACGTGATCGAACTCCGCGCGGTCAAGCAGATCGGCTTCGTCAACGCCGAGGCAATTGGAGCGCGTGTCCTCGCGCTTTTTGCGGAAGGCCAGTTCGATGTCTGCACGTTGTTTTATGCCGAGTTCAAGTCGGTCATCTCGCAGGTGCCGACTGCGCGCCAGCTCATCCCCGCGGTAGTGGCGGGCACCGCGGCGGTCTCTGCGGGAAATGGTGCTAGCTACGAATACGAGCCGGACGAGGAATCTATTCTTGCCGATCTCTTGCCGCGGAATCTTTCCATTCAGGTATTCCGCGCGCTGCTTGAGAACGTCGCCTCAGAGCAGGGCGCTAAGATGAGTGCGATGGACAACGCGACGCGCAACGCGGGCGACATGATCGACCGCTACACGCTGCTGTACAACCGCAGCCGCCAGGCGCAGATCACCAAGGAACTGATCGAAATCATTTCAGGCGCTGAGGCGCTCTAGAAGAATACCGAAGGGAACGATCATGGCAAACGCAACCCCGACCAACGCCAAAGGCGTTACCGGCCGAATCACCCAGGTGACCGGCGCGGTCGTCGACGTGCAATTCACGGATCAGCTCCCGGCGATCCTGAACGCGCTGGAGACCGATAACAACGGCCAGCGGCTTGTCCTCGAAGTTGCTCAGCACCTCGGCGAGAACACCGTCCGTACGGTGGCCATGGACTCAACGGACGGTCTGGTGCGCGGCCAGGAAGTCACCGACACGGCCGAGCCGATCTCGGTACCCGTCGGCGTCGAAACGCTCGGCCGTATCATGAACGTCATCGGCGAGCCGGTGGATGAGGCCGGCCCGATCAAATCCCAGCAGAGGCGTGCTATCCACCAGCCAGCCCCGTCCTACGTCGAGCAGTCGACCGACGCGCAGATCCTCGTGACCGGCATCAAGGTTGTCGATTTGCTCGCGCCGTATGCCCGTGGCGGCAAGGTTGGGCTGTTTGGCGGCGCCGGCGTCGGCAAGACGGTGATCATTCAGGAACTGATCAACAACATCGCCAAGGCGCATGGCGGCTACTCGGTATTCGCCGGTGTCGGCGAGCGCACGCGCGAGGGCAACGACCTTTATCACGAGTTCATCGAATCCGGCGTCAACAAGAAGGGCGGCGGCGAAGGATCGAAATGCGCGCTGGTGTTCGGACAGATGAACGAGCCGCCGGGTGCCCGCGCTCGCGTCGGCCTGTCGGGGCTGACCGTCGCGGAGTATTTCCGCGATCAGGGCCAGGACGTGCTCTTCTTCGTCGACAACATCTTCCGCTTCACGCAGGCGGGCTCGGAAGTGTCTGCGCTGCTCGGCCGTATTCCCTCGGCGGTGGGCTATCAGCCGACACTCGCCACCGACATGGGCGCCATGCAGGAACGCATCACCACGACGACCAAGGGGTCGATCACCTCGGTGCAGGCCATCTATGTGCCCGCCGACGACCTTACCGATCCGGCGCCGGCCACTTCGTTCGCCCATCTTGACGCAACCACCACCCTGTCGCGGTCGATTGCTGAAAAAGGTATCTATCCGGCGGTCGATCCGCTCGATTCGACCTCGCGCTTGCTGACGGCGGCGGTGGTCGGCGAGGAGCACTACACCGTCGCCCGTCAGGTGCAGCAAGTGCTGCAGCGCTACAAGCAGCTGCAAGACATCATCGCCATCCTCGGCATGGACGAGCTCTCGGAAGAGGACAAGGTGGCCGTGGCCCGCGCCCGCAAGATCGAGCGCTTCCTGTCGCAGCCTTTCCATGTCGCCGAGGTGTTCACCGGCTCCCCCGGAGTGTTCGTCGAACTCGCCGACACCATCAAGGGCTTCAAGGGCCTCGTTGCCGGCGACTACGATCATCTGCCGGAGCCTGCGTTCTACATGGTCGGTACCATCGAGCAGGCGGTGGAGAAGGCAAAGAAGCTGGCGGCGGAGGCCGCTTAAACATGAACAACAAGGTCATTCTGCTCGTTGTCGGCCTTTTGGTCGGCGGGTTGATCGGGTTCTTGACGCGGCCGCAAACCGCCGAGATCAAGCTTGGGCCAATCTCCATGGAGGTGCAGACAGACCAAACGGCTGCCCCCGGCGATTCGGTGACCAGCAGCCAGTGGCAGCAAATCGGAATTTTTGCGGTGATCGGGGGGCTTGTTGGCGCCGGGCTCGGTTTCGCCGCCGACCGCCGCCGCACCTGAGGTTCCTATGGCCGAGCCCTTCCAGTTCGAACTTGTCTCGCCGGAGCGGCTCCTCCTTTCGGGTCCGGTCGACCAAGTCGTTGTGCCGGGCTCCGAGGGCTATTTCACGGTGCTCAAGGGGCACGCACCGTTCATGTCGACGCTGCGTCCCGGCGTTGTCGAGGTGATCCGGGGCGAGGGCGATATTCGCATCTTCGTCCGTGGCGGATTCGCTGACGTAAGCGGCGAGGGGCTGACGATCTTGGCCGGGCAGGCGATTCCGCTCGACGAAGTCGATTCGGCGGTTCTGGCGCAGGAAGTCAAGAACGCCGAGGAAGACGTCGCCGACGCCAAGGACGGCGAGGCCAAAGATGCTGCCGAACTGCGGCTATACCAGCTTAAAGAAGTTCAGACCGCGCTCGCTCCGGCTTAGTCGATCTCAGACCCACCGACGGACGCGGGCCTTGAAGTCGCGGTACTCGTTTCCGAACTTTGCTTCGAGATAACGCTCCTCGCGGTTGATGACCTGCAGGCGGATGATGCCGACAACCGGCACCAGCGCGATCAGAGGCCAGAGCGCATTACCAACGAGCGCGAAGCCGGCAAGCATCAGGCCCATGCCGAGGTACATCGGATTGCGGGTGAAACGGTAAGGACCGTCGATGGCGAGAGCGGTCGTCGGCTGGGTTGGATTTGGCGGTGTGCCAAGGCGTCCAAACAAACTTGCTGCGGAAAGCACAAGCCAGACGCCGAGGGCGAGCACGACGATGCCCACGACTCGGACGGGGAAGCTCCACGCTTCAGGTGCGATCGCAATCGGGCGCAGCCACTGGATCAGGTATCCGACGATCAGCCCGCCTAGATAGACTCCAGGTGGGAAGACGCGCACGCCGGAATTGTCACCGGCAGGGGGTTGCAGTGCCATCGCGCGACTCCTTTGCCGTCAGGCGGCAATATCCTCGAATGCCGCCACCACCTGCTCATAGACCTTGTGCTTGAACGGCACGATCAGCTCTGGCAGACGGCCGAGTTTCTCCCAGCGCCACGCGGAAAACTCGGATTTATGCCTCCCGCCGCCCGGATGAAGCACGTCGATTTCGCTCTCGTCGCCCTCAAAGCGAAGCGCGAACCACTTCTGCTTCTGTCCGCGATAGCGGCCACCCCACGATTGGCCGACAAGTTCGGCTGGCAAATCGTAGCTGAACCATCCGCGCGCCTCCTTGAGGAGGGTCACGCTTTTGACGGATGTCTCCTCGTAGAGTTCGCGGAGTGCAGCCTTGTATGGATCCTCGCCCTTGTCGAGGCCGCCTTGGGGCATCTGCCACCAGTGGCCTTCACCTTCGCCCTCGGCGTCCTTGTCAGAGCGTTTGCCGGCCCACACGAGACCGCCCGGATTGAACAGAGTAACGCCCACGCAAAGACGGTAGGGCAGGTCTTCGATGGCGGCCTTCTTCACGAGCGATTCGATCTCTACGGGCGTCCTGGTAGAATCGCAGTCAGCGGAACGATGGCAATGCCCTTGTCGGCGGCTACCTTGGCGAAGGCGGCCACGCGTTCGACCGTCAGGGGGAAGGCGGTGGCGGTGGCGACGGCGTAGCCGCGCTCGCGGGCGATCGCCTGCAGTTGCTTCAGGCGATCGTCGATCGCCGCGGCGCTGAGATCGGCGTCAAGCACCAGGTCGGAGCGGAGGAACGGCGTCACGCCCCCGGCCAGTTCGGCGGCCTTACTGCGCGCAGATGAGCCGTCGTCGAGATAGAGGAGGCCACGGTCGCCGAGTTCTTTCATCACCGGGGATAATGCGTCGGGTTCGCCCGTGAAGCGTGCGCCCATATAGTTCATGACGCCGACGTAGTTGGTCATGCGACTCAGCAGCCAATGGAGGCGCCCGCGGTTCTCCTCCACGCTGGCGTCGGCGGTGAGGGTATTCAGCCCCGGATCGGTCTTGGGATAGTTGAACGGCTCGAGGGGAATCTGCAGGAGGAGTTCGTGCCCGGCGATGCGGGCGGCAGCGACCGAAGCGCCGAGGTCGTCGCCATAGGGCGCGAAGGCAAGGGTCACGGCGCCCGGGAGCGCAGTGATCGCTTGTCGGGTGCTATCCCGATCAAGGCCGAGGCCGCCTACCACGATGGCGATACGGATATCGTCACCCGCGTTCTCGGTCGGTCGGGCGTAAGCGTCCAGCGGCCGGGTGCCGGTGGTGGATACACGAGGAAGCGGGCCGTCGTCGCTGGCCTCGATGAGATCCTTCTGCGGCAGGGAAGCGAGTTCGATCGGCCTCTGTTCCGAGGGATCGTGGATGACGACCTCGCCGACTTCGGAAAGGCCGCCGGTTGGCTGAACCTCGGTGAGGCCCTGAACTGGCGCGGTGGAGCCTGTGCGCTCGGGCGCAATCGGACCAGCGGTGGTCGGTGCGTTGATCACCGCTGTTGCCGTTGGTCCCCTTGTCGCGGGAATGATCAGCCACGCCACGGTCGCGATGGCGACGACGCCCGCCGTGCCGGCGGCAAGAAAGACTCGCGCTCCGCGCCGCTTGCGCTCAGGCCCCAACCCGAGGGGCTTGTTCAGGTCGTCTGCCGCCATCAGCCGTTCGCCAGTCTCTTGTGAGAATTGTGGCGCCCGCAGGCGCCATAAACTCAGTTCGGTATGACGCGATTCGGGTCCGGCGGGAAGGCGTTGTGGACCTGCAACCCACGCAGCAGGTCGAGCGCGTAGTTCAGCTGCTTGTCATCCTTCGGGTCCGGCGGAACGTAGGCAAGCGAACCGGAGTGTGCTTGGGTGCCTTCCTTCTCGCCTTCGCCAACCAGGTGACCCTTGAGGCTTGCCTCGCCACGCGGCTCGACCGTGATCTGGGCGGCGAGTTCGGGCGGCAGCTC
This sequence comes from Hyphomicrobiales bacterium, assembly GCA_043741595.1. Lineage (GTDB taxonomy): Bacteria > Pseudomonadota > Alphaproteobacteria > Rhizobiales > Kaistiaceae > DASZQY01. The sequence continues at coordinate 25,538 of JAYTZZ010000009.1, forward strand.
CTGGACCACCTCGACATCGGGCGCGATGCCCTTGGCCTGGATCGACCGGCCAGACGGTGTGTAGTAGCGCGCCGTCGTCAGACGGAGTGCCCCATCCTTGCCGAGGGGGACGATGGTCTGGACCGAGCCCTTTCCGAATGACGTTGTGCCCACGATCGTGGCGCGCCGCTGGTCCTGAAGCGCACCGGCAACGATCTCGGACGCTGAAGCCGACCCACCATTGACGAGGACAATGACCGGCTTGCCGTTGGCGAGATCACCTGAGTGAGCATTCCAGCGCTGGGTTTCGTTGGCGTGGCGACCGCGGGTCGAGACGATCTCGCCCTCGTTGAGGAACGCGTCGGAAACGGCAATCGACTGATCGAGCAGGCCGCCGGGGTTATTGCGCAGATCGAGGACGACGCCCTGCACCTTGTCCGCGCCGATCTCCTTGGTGAACTTGTCGATCTGCGACTTCAGCCCATCGAACGCCTGCTCGCTGAACTTCGAAATGCGCACGTAGATGATCTGGCCTTCGGCCCGGCCACGCACCGCCTGGACGACGATCTCGCCACGGACAAGCTTGATGTCGAATGGCTTGTCGACGCCCTGGCGCAAGATCGTGAGCGTGATCGGAGTGCCGATGTCGCCACGCATTTTCTCGACGGCCTGGTCGAGCGAAACGCCCTGAACCTGCTCGCCATCAAGGGCGATAATCTGGTCGTTGGCAAGAATGCCCGCCTTGGCTGCGGGAGTGCCGTCCATCGGCGAGATGACCTTGATGATGCCTTCTTCCATGGTGACTTCGATGCCCAGCCCGCCAAACTTGCCGCTGGTATCGACTTGCATGTCCTTGAAGTTTTTCGGGTTCATGTAACTCGAGTGAGGATCGAGCCCGGCAAGCATCCCGTTGATCGCCGATTCGATGAGCTGGTTGTCGTCGGGAACTTCGACATAGTCGGCGCGCACGCGCTCGAACACGTCACCGAACAGGTTGAGTTCGCGGTACGCGTCGGAGCTGGCGGCGATGGCCTTGGTGCCCGAAAGCATCTGGGGCTGCGTCAGGGCGATCGTCGCGAGGGCGCCGATCAGCACCCCGGCAATGAGGAGTGTGACTTTGCGAATCATCCGCCTACCTTTTCAACGTTGGGTGCGGCCCACCAGGGAGCCGGGTCGATCGAAGCCCCGTCCTTCCGGAATTCGATATAGAGCACGGGCTGAGTGACGCCTATGGCCACGGCGCCTACGCTCGCCAGCCTTTGTGAGGCCATGGCAGCCACGGGCTCACCAGCAAGCACAAACTGACCAAGCTGAACATCCACTCGTTCCATGCCCGCCAGTAACACATGATACCCGTCGCCGGCGTTGATTATCAAGAGTTGCCCGTAGCTGCGAAACGGCCCGGAATAGACCACCCAGCCGTCTGTCGGGGAGGAAATCTGGGCGGCTTCGCGGGTGGCAACCGAAATCCCCTGGCTTCTCCCGCCAAGGCCGTCGTTTTCACCAAAAGCCTTGATCTGCGTCCCATTGGCGGGCAACGGCAGAAGCCCCTTGGCGTTACCGAAAGCGACCTTGGGAGTCAGCCGATTGGCGTCTCCAAGCGATTGTGCCGGCCGGTCGCCGCTTTCCGTTAGCGCGATTGTCGCAGCCTTTTCAGCCTCAGCCGCAGCCGCTGCAGCCGTCGCATTCTCTGATTCCATGCGGGCGATGAGGTCGCGGAGGCTGGTAGCCTGACTGGCGAGAGCAGTGGCGCGCTTTTCCTCGTTGGCGAGCGCGTCGACGGAGGCTTCCCTTTGTTTCTGCCTCTCCTCGATGATGAGAGCGATGCGGGCGCGGCCCTCAGCGAGAGCCGTGGCGTTTTCGCGCAGGCGATCCCGCTCCCGCTCTTTCTCTTCGCGCACCGCCACCAATGCCTTGAGATCGCCGGCAAGCGCCTCAGCCGCAATCCGAAGGTCGGGCACCACTGCGCCCAAAAGGATAGCACTCCTGATGGAGGCCAGAGCGTCCCGCGGACGAACGAGAATTGCCGGTGGTGGACGATGCCCCATGCGTTGGAGTGCCGCTAGTACCTCGGCAAGCACGCCGCGTCGGGCGGCAAGCGATGCGCGCAACTTCTCTTCGTTGGTGACCAGGGCATTCAACCGGCCTTCGGCTCGGTCGATCTCACCCTCCAGCTTCTGCACCTCGCGACCGCCTTCCACCAGCGACTGGTTGAGGCTTACGCGATCCTTGTCGAGGGCATCGATCTCGCGCTTGATTTCCGCTTGTCGCTCGGCGGTCAACTGGATGTCTCGAGTGACGGCGTCGAGTTCGGCCTTGCGGGCTTCAGCGTCGAGGGGAAGAACAGTTGCTGCGGATGAATCTTGTGCACAGACTCCAGCGCCGGAAGTCGTGACCAGCAGGGCGGCTAGTGGGACGGCAAGGAGCGCGGCGCGGCGGCGATTCATCAGTCGCGATGATAGGGGTGGCCGGCGAGAATTGTAACGGCCCGGTAGAGCTGTTCGGCAAGCATCAGGCGCGCAAGCTGATGCGGCCACGTCATCGGCCCGAAAGCGAGGCGTAGGGTGGCTTTCGCGAGGAGCGCTGGTCCATGGCCATCAGCGCCGCCGATGGCTAGCGTAAGGTCGCCCACACCATCATTGCGCCATTTGCCGAGCCGCTCGGCAAATGCGCGGCTGTCGAGATTTTTGCCACCCTCATCGAGCGCTACCAGAAGGCTGCCTGGCACAACTACGCCGAGGAGCGCGCCAGCTTCCTGATCCTTGCGGATGAGCGGCGAAGCCGCGCGACTTTCGGAGAATTCCCGTGTCATGAAGGTCAAGCCGAGCTTGCGACCAGCGTTGCCCGCGCGATCAACGAACCGGTCGAAGAGTTCTCGCTCCGGTCCGGCTTTGAGCTTGCCGACCGCGGCGATGGTGATCAGCATTGGCACGTTGGCCTCAGGGCAGAGCCATCGGACGTCGCGAACTAGACTTCGGTCGGAGCTGCCGGATGTTCCGCGCGCCACATTTTTTCAAGATTGTAGAAGGCACGAACCTCCGGCCGGAAGATGTGGATGATCACATCGCCGGCGTCTATCAGCACCCAATCACCGGCGCGGAGCCCCTCGACGTGAAGGTGTCGCCCACCGGCTTCCTTCAGATCTTCAACGACGTGATCGGCAATCGCCGCGACGTGACGCTGGGAGCGGCCCGTAGCCACAACCATGTAGTCGGCAAGCGACGATTTTCCGATGATGTCGATGGGGGCAATGTCCTCAGCCTTGGAGTCTTCGAGACTGGCGAGGACGACCTTCATGGCGGCCGCCGCTGCGAGTTCACGGCGGGCGGTCGCAAGACGAGGGGAACGGGAACGGGTCCCCTCACTCCGAAGTGCGGTTGTCAGTGTTTGGTCCCTTCTTTGTCTGGTCGCGCCAATGGCGTGTGCCGTTCGGCACAGCCGAAGAATATGCGGATGAGGGTGACGCTTTCAAGACGCCTTCCGTGCGGCAGTGCGGAGCGCGGTCGACGAGATATCGACGTGGGGTGAGGGTAGGAAAACCCAAGCCGGCGGCGGACTCTCGCCCAATCCGGCGGCATCGCTTGGGTCTCGCCTTGCCCGCCGCAGTGCGTGGGCCGCCGGCGAAGCAAGGGCGTTGCGCGCCGATCCCGGCCTATTGAACACGACGAAAGGGATCGATGCGGCGATCGTCTGCCAGCCGCGCCAGCGGTGAAAATTCGCCAAATTATCGGCGCCCATCATCCAGATGCACGTGACCCCGCGAAGGCGCGGGAGCAGACGGCGCAGGGTCTCGGACGTGTACGTGGTACCGAGCGCGGCCTCTATTCCCGTCACTTTGATCCCCGGATGACGAATGAGTTGACGCGCCGCCCTGATGCGGCGGGACAGGTCATTTGACGGGGCGTTCCGCTTCAGCGGGTTTCGCGGCGAGACCAGCCACCACACCTGGTCAAGGTGAAGGGCACGAAGGGCTACGAGGCTCACCTGCACATGGCCGTCGTGGGGCGGGTCGAACGATCCGCCGAAAAGCCCGACGCGCATGCCCAGATAGACTGTCGGGAGGCGCGTATCGTCGGGTGGCGGCAAAAGGTGCGCGGCGGGGCGGTGGTCGGCCGTCAAGGCCTCACCTGGCCGGAGCCGCGGACGAGGTACTTGAAGCTCGTCAGTTGCTCGACGCCGACCGGTCCGCGGGCGTGCAGACGGCCTGTGGCGATGCCGATTTCGGCGCCCATACCGAATTCGCCGCCGTCGGCGTATTGAGTCGAGGCGTTGTGAAGGACGATAGCGCTGTCGACCTCGGCGAGGAATTTTTCGGCCGCCGCTGGGTCGTCGGTGACGATCGCGTCGGTGTGGTGGGTGCCGTAGCGCTCGATGTGGTCGATGGCGGCGTCGATGTTATCGACCACTTTCACAGCGATGATCGCGTCAAGGTATTCGCAGGACCAGTCGGCTTCGGTCGCCGGCGTAACACCGGCAACCACTGCCTGGGTTGCCGCGTCGCCGCGTATGGAACAGCCGGCTGCCTGGAGTGCTACGACCAGCGGCTTCATGTGCGTCCCGACGATGGCGCGATCGACGAGCAGAGTCTCGGCAGCGCCACAGACACTGAGGCGGCGCATCTTGGCGTTGACGACTATTTTCTCAGCCATGGTGAGATCAGCGCGGGCATGAACATAGACGTGACAGACGCCTTCGAGATGCGCGAATACGGGGACGCGCGCTTCCTCCTGAACGCGGGCGACAAGGCCCTTGCCGCCGCGCGGGACGATGACGTCGATGGCGCCGTCGAGGCCGGTCAGCATAAGGCCGACGGCGGCGCGATCACGTGTCGGCACAAGCTGAATGGCGTCGGCAGGAAGTCCGGCCTTCATAAGTCCTGCCACGAAGCAGCGGTGGATCGCGGACGACGAGCGGAACGAATCCGAACCACCGCGCAGGATCGCGGCATTGCCCGCTTTGAGACACAGCGCCCCGGCGTCGGCGGTGACGTTCGGGCGGCTTTCGTAAATGATTCCGATGACGCCGAGGGGCGTCCGAATGCGCTGTATTTTCAAACCGTTGGGGCGATCCCATTCGGCGATGACAGCGCCGACGGCGTCGGGGAGGGCGGCGATGTCCTCGATGGATTTCGCCATGGATTCGATGCGTTTTTCGGAGAGAGTGAGCCGGTCGAGGAAGGCAGGGCTGCCGCCGTCGCGCGTCATGTCGGCGACGTCCCTCGAATTTTCGTCAAGAATATCAGAGGCTTGCGCGCGGATTTCTTTTGCGGTGGCGAGGAGGGCGGCGTTCTTGGCGGCGGTGGAGGCCAGCGAAAGAACGCGGGCGGCGGCGCGCGCGCGACGGCCGATTGCCGCCATTTCGGCGGCGATTCCGGCGGTGCGGGCGACTTCGGCGATGCTCATAGCTGCGTGTCTTGCACGGTCAAATGCCCGGCGCAATACGTGTGGACACGGACACTGTTCGAGCGACTATGAGCCTTCGCTCGGCTAACACGGGCGCCGAGCAATCCCGCCCTTCGAGACTCCGTTGACGCCTCCCGCCTCCGGCTATCGCGACCAGAATATCCCGCTCGGGATCGGCCTGATGCTGGGCGCGATCTTCCTGTTCTCGGTGAACGATGTTCTCGGGAAGTATCTGGCGGGATCGTACTCAGCACCGCAGATTCTGCTCTTCCGGAGCTGCGCGGCGGCGATCCTCCTGATCCCGGTGATCTGGCGGATGGGATGGCGGCAGTTCGTGCATGTCGACCGGCCGCGGCTGCAGGTCGCCCGCGCTATCCTCGCGACGGTCGAGGTAATCTGTTTCTATTGGGCGGTGCGCTATCTGCCGCTCGCCGACGCGATGACCTACTACCTTGCTGGGCCGATCTACGTGACGGTGATGGCGGCGCTGTTTCTCGGCGAGAGAGTTGGCTGGCGGCGATGGTCGGCGGTGATCGCCGGCTTCATCGGCGTGCTCATCGCGCTCGGACCGTCGGCCGCGTCGTTCGGCCGGCCGGCGCTGATCGCGTTCGCGGGCAGCGTCATCTACGCGGTGTTCCTCGTGGTCACGCGCAGCCTGCGCGGCACGCCCGACGCGGTGATGGCCGCGTGGCAGATCGCGACGGCGCTCGTCTTCGGCGTCTTCGCGGCGCCGTTTGCGTGGACGCCGCTCCGCCATTGGCAGGACGGCGTGCTGCTGGCGCTGCTCGGCGTTGCCGCGTTGCTGGCGATTATCGGCGTCAATCGCTCGCTGGCGGTTGCGCCGGCGTCGGTCGTGGTGCCTTTCCAGTACACGATGATCGTGTGGGCGGTGATCTTCGGCTACCTCGTCTTCGGCAACATACCGAAGCCGCAGACGCTCATCGGCGCCGCCATCATCGTCGCTGCCGGCCTCTTCATCTACTTCCGGGAGCAGAAGGCCGGGCTGCCGATTGAACCGGAACTGCCGGAGCGGTGACAAACCGGCGAACAAGTCCTATTTTGTTGTCCATGACCAACGCTTCCCAAACTATCCGCACTACGGTTGCTGCCTGGCCCGGCCTCAACGAGGCGAGCCACCGGTTCGGCGGCGTAGAGTTCAAGATCGGCAAACGGGAGATCGGGCATCTCCACGGCGATACGCTTCTCGATGTGCCGTTTCCGAAGAAGGTTCGCGACGAGCTGGTGGCGGCGGGGCGTGCCGACCCCCATCACATCCTGCCGCAGAGCGGGTGGATCAGTTTCCGCATTCGCTCGACGCCGGACGTCGATGCGGCGGTGGCGCTGCTCCGCCAATCGTATGACCTCATCACCGAGCAGGTCGCGCGGCGCAAGGTCCAGTCCGACGCGGCCGCGGCTCGACGTGTTGAAGAAGCACGGTAGGATTGGCGTCAACTCGCGAGGCGCCGGATTCGACTATCGTCGACGATGGATGCCAGCCCATCGCGTTGGATATGGCAAGCCTCACGTGACAGCACCTAACTGCTTGTAGAATTCGATTATGCCCGGCAACGTCTTGCGTAGCTTTTCGATGCAACGAAGAACTTCCGCTTGGTAACCCGCGTCATAGAGCTTTTGAAGCAAGCCCTTGAGTTTGTCGTCCATGTCGTAGTTAGGCGTATTTGCGTCGAGCATCCGCTCGAGCAATTCAACAGTCGCAGCAGGGTTCGTATCGACCAGTCGTGCAAGCTCCTTAACCATGTAGTCGGTGGAGTAGTCCGTATGAACATACGGGACGACGCCCAGCAACAGTCCTTTGGCGCGCTCATCAAGCGTCGCGAGATATGGAGCAAGTCGGCTTAGGCGTGAAAACAGATTTGCGGGCGCTTCAGGCTGCGCCTTTGCCCATTCGAGGCTCTTAGCCCAAAATGCCGGAACGCGTTCAATTTGCTCGGGCGTAAGTTCTTCCCCATGAACGCTCCAGAAAAACTCCGCGGCATTCTGAAGATCATCAACGCCACTGGCAAAGATATGCGCCGTCAACGGCGTATCCAAAGTTGCGTCACCCCACAGATAGCCGAGACAGATCCATTCCGTGATCCGCTCGCGGCTATGCCTAGGAGCTTGCCTATCTGTTCCAGACGCGGTTTATCGTGTTGCCTTTTTGCAACAGCAATTTATTAACCTCTCATTAACCATGTGCGGCAAGCCAGA
>JAYTZZ010000010.1:0-6388 GCA_043741595.1 Hyphomicrobiales bacterium
GCGCCACCCGTTCGCTCTCCGGGCGGGCAAGGTCGATCGATAGAAGTCCGTCCTTCAGGTCGGCGCCGGTCACCTCGATGCCCTCGGCGAGTACGAAAGTTTTCTGGAACTGACGGGCGGCAATCCCGCGATGAAGATATTCGCGGGCGGGCTCTTCCTTCTGCTTGCCGCGAATGACGAGCTCGTTTTCCTCGACCGTCACGTCAAGTTCGTCGTCGGCAAAGCCGGCGACCGCAAGCGTGATTCTGAGCGTCTCGGCGCGACTCTGCGTCCGGGCGAGGCGTTCGATGTTGTAAGGCGGATAGCCGTCCCCTGCCGCCTTGGAGAGGCGATCAAGGGCCCGCTCGATCTCCTCGAAACCGAGGAGAAGCGGGCTGGAAAACGCGGACAATCGCGTCATTTCGGCGGTCCTTATCCAAGCGACCATTCATCGCCGGGCCCTCGAAAGGCGCCCGGCATGACCGAAATATGGGTGCGTTCCGGCCGCCGTTCAAGACGGCCGCTAGCGTTACGGTGTCTCCCAGGCTCCCGACTTTTCAGAGCGGAACAGAGCGTCGATGACCCGCATTTGTAACAAAGCGTCGTCGAGCCCGAATTCGAGCTTCTCCTCGCCGCGCACTGCCCTAGAGAAGTGCTCACCCTGCAATTGATACTGGTCGGCCTTCGGCAGCTTGATCCGCTTTGCGGAGGCATCGCCTAGCTTCCGGCCATCGTCGAGATAGAGGTTCATTGCCCCGCCCTGCGGGGCGTTGAACGGGATCTGCACTTCGAGCCGCGCCTTGGTGCCCATGATCTGGACGCGCTGGTAGTTCGCGGCCTGGGTCGAGGTCGTGAAGGTCAGGTGCCTGCCTTCACCGAAGTCGATGAGCGCGCTCGCCGTCCGGTCGGTGCGGAACGTCGGATCGCGATCGATGAGCGAAACGGCGCGCACCGGTTCGGCGCCGAAGATGTAGCGGGCGACGACGATCGGATAGCAGCCGATGTCGTAGAAGGCGCCGCCGCCGATGTCGGCCATGTTGCGCACATTGTTGGGATCGACGTTGTGGTAGGTGAACATCGTCTGGATGGCGCGCAGCGTGCCGAGCTTGCCCTTCCTGACAAGGTCGCGCGCCATCTGCCACTGCGGATGGTGGCGGACCATGAAGGCTTCGGCGATGATGATGCCCTTCGGCGCGGTTCTGAGCGTCGCTGCCTCGGCAGCCGTCAGCGCGATCGGCTTCTCGCAGAGCACATGCTTGCCCTTCTTCGCGGCGGCAAGTGTCAGCGGGACGTGCAGGTGGTTCGGCAGCGGATTGTAGATCGCCTCGATTTCCGGATCATCGAGAAGCTCCTCGTAAGAGCCGTACGCGACAGGGATACCGAGCTTCTTTGCCGCTTTTTTCGCGGCCTTCAGCGAACGCGAAGCGATCGCGCGGATATCGATGTCCTTCGACTTCATCATGCCGGGGAGGACCTTCTCGACGCCGATATTGGCCGTCGAAATCACTCCCCAGCGCACCCTGTCCTTCTTTGCCATTGCCGTCGCTCCCTGAAATTGAGGGCGGCAGCAAGCCGTGTCCGGGCGGGATTTGCAAGACGGCTGCGCAGAAAAATCAGATGCCGGCGTACCAGTCGTAGCCGCGGTCTTCCCAGAAGCCGCCGGCGCCGCGGCCGAGACCGGCGAAGGAATCGATCGCGTCGATCGACATGATGTATTTCGCCATCTTGTAGCCGAGTGTCCGCTCGGTCCGCAGGCGCAACGGGGCGCCGTGGGGGATTGTCAGTGTCCCCCCGTTCATATCGTAGGCGAGGATCGTCTGCGGGTGATAGGCGTCCTCCAGGCCGTGGGTCTCGTAGTAGCGGCCGCTGCCGTCGAGCGTCTTCTCCAGTTCGTCGGCGCAGGTGAACATGATGTAGCGCGCCTCCGGCTTCACCTTGACCTTCTCCAGCACGAGCGCGAGCTGAACGCCGGTCCACTTGCCGATGCAGCTCCAGCCCTCGACGCAGTCATGTCGCGTGATCTGGGTACGCGATGGCATGGCGCGGAGGTCGGCGAGCGAAAATTCCATCGGAGTTTCCACCAATCCGCCGACCTTCAGCTTCCAGTCGGCGAAGCCATTGGCGGCGAGCGTCACGTACGTCGGGTCGTCGGGATCGGTCGAGCCGTTCGCCTTGAATTTTGCCGATATTTCCGATTCCGGGAATTCGCGCGCGAGCGACGTCGGCTTGAGGAAAAAGCGCTGAACCGCCAGATTGAAATCTTCGCCGACCTCAAGGACGTGGTCCCGGAACCACGAGCCCTGCTGCCCGATCTGGTCGATCTTTTCGCACCCGGACAGCGCCACGACACCGAGCGACGCGGCGAACCCGGTGAGCAGGCCGCGGCGGCTGGTTTTCATCTCAGTGGTCATGGGAGTCAGCCTCGGGGGAAATCGCGTAGCGGCCGGTGATCATCGAACGCAGGTTATTCCAGACGCCGGAGATCAGCACCATGCCGACGTGGACGATGACGAAGAGCACGATCGCGGTCGCGGCGATGAAGTGGATCGTGCGCGCGGTCTGGCGTCCGGCGAAGACATCGACCAGCCAAGGGAAAGCCGTATCGAGGCCCGGCGACATGGTCATGCCGGCAAGGACGATCAGCGGCAGGACGACGACGATCATCAGCAGGTACGTCAGCTTCTGCAGCACGTTGTAGCTCCGCCCGTGATCGAAGCGCAGGCGAATGTGGTCCATGATCGAGCGGCCGATGCCGCGTATCTCGCCCCACGACGGCACTAGATCGCGCCAGAGGTGGCGGCTGAGCAGGCTGGCGATCACGTAGACCACACCGTTGATGACGAAGAGCCAGGCGAAGAAGAAGTGCCAGCGGCGGCCTGTGGCGAGATCCTGATAGCTCGGCAGCGTCAGCCACGACGGGAAGCCGCGCGCTTGCACGCGATCGTTGTTGGTGGAGAGGCCGAGAAGCCCGGTGGTGTTGAATGTAACGCCGAGAATCTTCGTCTCGCCCACCGGACCCGAGGGCGTATTGCGTGCACTGAGTTTTAGCACCGGGTTGTCGAAATCCGACGCCTGACCGAGGTAGAGCGCCGGCGTGGCGTTGAAGATCTGCAGGCCGCTCATCACCAGCACGAGGATGCAGAGCACGTTGATCCAGTGGGTGATGCGCACCAGCAGCGAATGGCGACGGATCAGAACCTTCTGCGGCCGCATGCTTGCCGGAGCGGATGGCGATTGAGCCGACACGGAATGATCCCCCAAGGTTCTCGACGCTGGTACGGACCATTGCCACCGAAAGTTTCGCGCGGCTAATCAAAACATGGTGCCCCACCCGTGTGATCCACCGTCTGGTTGGCTTTTTCCCCCAGCCGTCGGATAAGGGCCCCGGCAGCCCGTCGGCAGCCTTGGGGGGAGCGATTCCAGGACATGGCGAAGGTCGCACTTATCACCGGGGTCACCGGGCAGGACGGGGCGTACCTCGCCGAGTTCCTGTTGAAGAAAGGCTACGCTGTCCACGGCATCAAGCGGAGGACCTCGCTCTTCAACACCGACCGTGTCGACCACCTGTTCCACGAATCCCACGAAGCCGGGCTGCCGTTCACGCTGCATCACGGCGACATGACCGACGCGAGCAGCCTGATGCGGACGATCGCCGAGACGCAGCCCGACGAGATCTACAATCTCGCCGCCCAGAGCCACGTAGCGGTGTCGTTCGAGGAGCCGGAATACACCGCTAACGCCGACGGCGTCGGTACGCTCCGTCTGTTGGAAGCGATCCGCATCCTCAAGCTCGACAAGAAGACGCGCTTCTATCAGGCGTCGACCTCGGAGCTCTATGGCGGCATCGGTAGCGCGCCGCAGAACGAGATGACGCCGTTCCATCCGCGCTCACCCTACGGCGTCGCCAAGCTCTATGCCCACTGGATAACGGTCAACTACCGCGAGGCGTACGGCCTCTTCGCCTGCAACGGCATCCTCTTCAACCACGAGAGTCCGATCCGCGGCGAGACCTTTGTCACCCGCAAGGTGACGCGAGCGCTGGCGCGCATCGCTCTCGGCGTTCAGGATTGCCTGTACCTCGGCAATCTCAACGCGCGCCGCGACTGGGGCCATTCGCGCGACTACGTCGAGGCACAATGGCTCATGCTGCAGCAGCCGCAGCCGGAAGATTTCGTCATAGCCACCGGCGAGCAGCGGAGCGTGCGCGAGTTCGTGACGCTCGCTGCCAAGACCCTCGGCATCGCCGTCGCGTGGTCGGGTCAGGGCAAGGACGAGGTCGGCGTCGTCGAGCAGACCACCGGCGTACACGCGGCCCACGTCAAACCGGGACGGACGATCGTGCGCGTCGACCAGACCTACCTCCGTCCGGCGGAGGTCGAATCCCTCGTCGGCGATGCGCGGAAGGCCCGCGAGAAGCTGAAGTGGATTCCGCGCATATCTTTCGCCGAACTCGTCACCGAGATGACCACCGCCGACCTCGTGCTGGCGGAGCGCGAGAAGGCGGCGCTCGGGCGTGGCCTAAAAGTCTACCGGCCGGACCTCGAAGGCAAATAGGGGATGGCTGGCCCGATCCTCCTCTTCGGCGGCACCGGCATGGTCGGCCACAACGTCCGCGACCTTGCGGTCGAGCGGAATGTCGAGATCGTCGCGCCAACACACTGGGACGTGGACCTCGCCGACGGCAAGGCGGTCACGGCAGTCATCCGCAAGGTTCAGCCGTCGATGGTCATCCATGCCGCCGGCCGCGTCGGCGGGATCGAAGCGAACATGCGCGCGCCGGTCGCGTTCCTGACCGAGAACTGGGAGATGGGCCGCAACGTCGTCATGGCGGCGCGGGAGGCGGGGGTCACCCGCCTTATCAATCTCGGCTCGTCGTGCATGTATCCGAAGGACAGCGCACGGCCGCTGACCGAGGCCGACATCCTCTCCGGCCCGCTGGAGCCCACTAACGAGGCCTACGCCATCGCCAAGAGCGCCGTGCAGCGCCTTGCCGCCTACGTCAGCGCCGAGGATCCGCGGTTCCAATACAAGACGCTGGTGCCGTGCAATCTCTACGGTCGCTACGACACGTTCGACCCGAAGCGGTCGCACCTCGCCGCGGCGGTCATCCACAAACTGCATCAGGCGAAGGTCGCCGGACAAACAACGGTCGAGATCTGGGGCGACGGCAGCGCGCGGCGCGAGTTCCTCTACGCCGCCGATCTTGCCGACGCGATCCTCGCAGCGGTCGATCGCTTCGACACCTTGCCGCCGGTGATGAATGTTGGCGCCGGCACCGACAACACGGTCAACGACTACTATCGCATCGCGGCCGAGGTCGTCGGCTACACCGGCGCTTTCGCCCACGACCTGATGAAGCCGGTCGGCATGAAGCGCAAGCTCATGGATGTCAGTCGTGCGAAGGCGTGGGGATGGACCGCCGGGACCGCGCTCAGGGACGGGATCGCGAAGACGTACGCGTTCTATCTGCAGGACGGCGCGGCGCGCGCGGCGGGGGATGGATATGATCCGAATCCGAAATTGCCGTATGGCAAGTAATTGTACGTTCCGATGCAGCTAGGCCCGAGGCCGCGCCAACCAAAAGACGCCGACGATGCGTTCTATGCCGATGGGGAAGCCAAGCAGAAGGGCAACGGTTGGCTATCTAGAGCGAGTAAAACAGGGCTTTAGAGCCTTGAAAACGGACGTTTTTACCCAATATTGGCTTTACGGCTAGTGAGATCGCCCGAGCGTTGGAAATCCTTTGAAACAGGGCGCTTCTCGGAGTATATAGAAGGTACTGAAGCGACGGATCGGTTGTAACGGCGCTTCCCCGCCAGGTTCGCCTGGTCCACGCGTGAGCGAGATAGGCCGCAAGGCCCAAGTGGAAACCGAAACAAAGGGCTCTCCCAAAAGGAGGGCCCTTTTGCATTACCTGGGCGCGAAACGCACCTCCTCGCCCTTCCAGACTTTGGTTGCCAGCACCGTGAAGCGAATGGCGCCGGGCTTCGCCGGAAGCTTGGACGGCTCATCAACCGGATAGGCGCTCTCTACGGTCAGCCGCAGATCCATGCCTTCCTTCTTCCCCGCCCGCTGGAGCATGAAATAAATCTCGTAATCGACCTCCTCAACCGCCAGCGCGACCACGTAGACGTAATTTCGGCGTTCCGGAGTTTGAAACACTCGTCTCTGCGGAACTTCAGCGATCAGCGCCGGCAACTGGAAAGACAGCTTGTGCCGGGGCGGGCAAATACCCGAGCGCGCGTAGGAGAGTCCCGCAGCACGATTTGATCGCTGGCATGTACGCCGGGAACGTAACTTTCTCTGTAGCAATGGTTGGAGAACGCCACTCCGATCGTGAACTCTCGGCCAGGTATCAATGAAGGCGACGCGATCACCATCGGAGCCAAGTGCTCAAGCGAGACCTCCA
>JAYTZZ010000011.1:0-6379 GCA_043741595.1 Hyphomicrobiales bacterium
TGCCATCGACGCCGACCCACGCGGCCATTTCTTGGTCGAGGCTTCGGTCAACGGCCGCCGCATCGAAGTCATCGTCGATACCGGTGCGACCACGGTCGCCCTTACCGCCAGCACCGCGCGTCGCCTCGGCATCTCCCTCCGCGACAGCGACTACAGCGCGCGCATCTCGACCGCCAACGGCGTCGTCGGCGCTGCCCCCGTCGTCCTTTCCGAAATCCGCCTCGGTGGGATAACGATCCACGATGTCCCCGCCCTGGTGGTTCCCGGCAAGGCGCTCGAGGTCAATCTTCTCGGCATGAGCTTTCTCAATCGCCTGACGAAGTTCGAGATTGGTGGCGGTCAGTTGGTTCTGACGGAATAGGCTTCCGCCTATCTTCCCGCCTGCCGCTCCGCTAAGAATTCGGTTGGTCCCAAAGACACCCGGGTTTGCCGACCGATGTTTCCGAAGCCCGCATCCGCGCTCACTCCGAACAGCCTCGCCTTCGAGACCACGCCCCTCGTCAAGCCGACGGGCTTCCGCGAATACGATGCGCGCTGGTGGTTCGGCATTCCCGGCTCTCCGATACTGCCCGAGTTGAATCTCATGGGTGTTACCGCCCTCGGTATGGGTCTCGGAACCTTGCTTGGCGAACTCGGCGTACATCGGGACATCGTCACCGGCCATGACTACCGGGCGTATTCGGCGTCGATCAAGATGGCCCTCGTCGCCGGTCTGGTGGCATCTGGTTGCCGTGTGCGAGACATCGGCCTGGCGGTGACGCCGATGGCTTATTTCGCCCAGTTTGCTCTCGATGTTCCTGCGGTCGCCATGATCACAGCATCCCACAACGAGAACGGTTGGACCGGTGTGAAGATGGGCGCGCAGCGCCCCCTCACATTCGGGCCGGATGAGATGACCCGGTTGAAGGACATTGTGCTCTCCGCCACGTTCAACCTGAAGAGCGGTGGCGAATATCAGTTCGTCGAGAATTTCGCCGAACGCTACATCGCGCAGCTCGTCGACCGGCCGAAGTGGAAGCGGCGTATGAAGGTCGTCGCTGCCTGCGGCAATGGTACGGCCGGGGCCTTCGCGCCCCGCGTCCTTGCGGCGCTCGGCGCCGATGTCGTGCCGCTCGACGCCGAGCTCGACTACACCTTTCCGAACTACAATCCCAATCCCGAGGATCTCGCGATGCTCCACGCCATCAGCGCCGCCGTTAAGGAGTCCGGCGCCGATGTGGGCCTCGGCTTCGATGGCGATTGCGACCGCTGTGGCGTCATCGACAACGACGGCGGCGAGATTTTTGCCGACAAGATCGGCGTCATGCTCGCCCGCGACCTCTCGGCCCTCCATCCCAAATCGACCTTTGTCGTTGACGTGAAATCGACTGGCCTCTTTGCCAACGATCCCGTCTTGAGGGCTAATGGCGCCGTCACCGACTACTGGAAGACCGGCCACTCCTACATCAAGCGGCGCGTGAATGAGCTGCACGCACTCGCCGGCTTTGAGAAATCCGGCCACTACTTCTTCGCGCCGCCTATTGGCCGTGGCTACGACGACGGGATTGTCTCTGCCATCGCCATCCTCGACATGCTCGACCGCAATCCCGGGAAGTCGATGGCGGACCTGAAGAACGCCCTGCCGAAGACCTGGGGCTCTCCCACCATGTCGGCTCATTGTCCCGACGAAACCAAGTATGGCGTTGCCGATCGCGTCCGCGTTCAGTTCGAGGCGCTACGTGCTGCCGGCGGCAAGATTGGCGGCCACGCCATCGTCGATCTGATCACCGTCAACGGAGTCCGCGTCGTCACCGACGACGGCACCTGGGGCCTGGTACGCGCCTCGTCCAACAAGCCTGAGCTCGTCGTCGTGATCGAGAGCCCGGCATCGGAAGCACGCCTGCGTGAGATGTTCGCCGCGGTCGACGCGGTGCTGCGGCAGGATAAATCGGTCGGACCATACAACCAGACGATCTGAAGCTCCCGCCGTCGCTATTTCTGCGGACTATGGTTTTCCTACCGTTCGTAGCTAAGCTGGCGCACTTTCGCGGGGGAGAATCGCTTTACATGGCACCGAGAATATTCGGGCAGTTGCCCGACGGCACTGATGTCCACGAAGTAACCATCGCTGCCGGCAACCTGACGGCGACCGTGCTGACCGTCGGCGCGGTTATCCGCGACGTGCGTCTTGCCGGCATTGATCATCCTCTTGTTCTCGGCTTCGACCGCGCCGAATACTACGTCCAGCATTCTCCCCACGTCGGCGCCGTTGCCGGACGTTCTGCCAATCGCATTGCTGGCGGCCGCTTCTCGATCGACCGTCGCTCGCACCAGGTGTCGCTGAATGAGAACGGTCGCACCCACCTTCACGGCGGCTTCGTGGGCTTTGGAATGCGGGTCTGGCGCTTCGTCGACAACGACACCACGAGCGTCACTCTCGCTATCGAGAGTCCTGATGGGGAGGAAGGTTATCCCGGCAAGGTCGAAGCAACCCTGCGCTACTCCATCGAGGCGCCTGGCACCATCCGCATGGACGCCACGGCTACGACCGATGCGCCGACGCTCGTCAACCTCGCGCAGCATTCCTATTTCAACCTCGACGATTCTTCGAATATCCTCGACCATCGGCTCCAGATCTTCGCCGACGCTTACACGCCGACCGACGCCGACCTCATCGCGACGGGTGAGATTCTCTCGGTCGCCAGTTCCGATTTCGATTTTCGCGCGCCACGGTCGATCCGCCACATGCGCGACGGAAAACGCGTCCTCTACGACAAGAATTTCGTCGTCAGCCGCGAGAAGTCGGCGGTGCCGCATCCTCATGCCCGGCTCGTTTCGACCAGAAACGGCGTCACCCTTGCGATCGACTCAACCGAGCCGGGGGTCCAATTCTACGATGGCGCTTATATGAACGTCCCGGTTCCCGGTCTTGGTGGCCGCCGTTTCCACGCCAACAGCGGGTGCTGTCTTGAGCCGGGCTTTTTCCCGGATGCTCCGAACCACCCGGGTTTCCCCTCATCGATCTTGCGTCCCGGAGATACCTACCGGCAGGTGTCGACGTTCGCCTTCAGCCGCACATAACCACCTCTTGCGGCCAGCCCTCCACGGGGCGAGATTGACGTGGGTTCGGGGCGGATGGAGCAGCGTCAATGCGGCGAGCGACAGGCTCGGCGGCGATTGCGATCGGACTTGCCGCGGCCCTTCTGCTGACGAGTGGCGGATATCTCCTTGCCGACTGGCGCGAGGACCTGAAGGTGCTCCGCATCGGCTTTCTGTCGTCGGCAAACCCGGCCGCCGACCTCGCGCGGCTCGAGCCGTTCCGGGCCTACATGGAGGCGCGCATTTCGCTACCGGTCGAGCTCCTCCCGGCGACGAGCTACGCGGCCCTCATCGATGCCGAGGTTACTGGCCGCGTTCCATACGCCATTCACAGTGCGACGAGCTTCGCCACCGCTGAAGCCATGTGCTCCTGCGTTGAGCCAATTGCGGCCCCGACGGCCTTCGACGGTTCGCGTGGCTTCCACGCGGTCCTCCTCGTTCGCGCCGACAGTCCGGTCCAGACTCTCGCCGAGGCCAAGGGCGCCCGGCTCGCCTTGAGCGCAGGGGATTCCATCGCTGGACGCCTCGTGCCGCTGAAGGCGTTCGCCGCTGAAGGCATTGATCCGGCCACCCATTTCTCCGCGCTGTTCGAGGCGCTGGGTCCGGAGGCGGCGATCGCGGCGCTCTTCGACGGCCGCGCCGATATCGCCGTCGGCTGGTCGAGCCTCGCGGGAGACCCGGCTGCCGGGTATTCGTTCGGCGTGCTCACCCGCATGGTCGTCGAGGGCAAGCTTTCGATGGATCAGGTGCGGGTCATCTGGCAGTCGCGGCTTATCCCGTTCGGGCCGCATGCGGTGCGCAAGGATCTGGCGCCCGAATTGAAGGCGCTGCTCGGGGAAGCGCTCGCGGCGATGGCCAGCGACGCGCCCGACGTCCTCGATGCGATCGACAGCTCGGGTCTTGGAGGCGGCGGGTTCGCTGCCGTTAGCGGCGACGACTACGCCGTTGTCGAAGAGCTACTCGCTCCACCCGGCGGGTGATTGGCTAGTTGAAGGCGACCGTGTTGCTGAGGCGCGGCCTCAGGTAGAACTGGTCGTGCAGATCGAAGGTGCCCGTCAGCGCGTAGCCGATCACCGGTGTGTATGCATAGTGAACTTCCGCCGTCACAATGAACGTGTTCGCCACCGCAACGCCAGACGGGAGACTAAACGGATCGTCTTTGACGAGAGGCGTGTCCTGGAAAGCACTGCCCCAATCAACCCAGGCCAGGCCTGCCCCATCGATCCTGATGCCGCTCACCTTGATCCTGAGAAGCCCGGCCGTAGTGGGATAAGGCGTCAATATCGATGCCACGACGTCGTATATTTTCGTCATGTCGGCGGCGTTGACCGCCTTGGTCTGCGTCACGAGGTCGCCAAGCGAGCTTGTCGCGTGCGTAACCTTGCGGGCGGCGGTCAATGCGTGGGTAAGTTCGTTGCCGCCGAGATAGAGGGTGAGCATGAGCGGCAGGATGAGCGCGAACTCGACCGCGGATACGCCGCGGGCGTCTTTCGCCAGCCGCCGGAACGGCCGCCACAACGGAGTGCGGAGCAGAGTGAACATCGCGGTCACCACGGGAAGGGTTCGTTGCGGAACGCCGTCGTCCCGGCGAGGAGGTGGTTGCCATCTGCCAGGTCGCCCATGTTGTTGCCCAGCATGGTGACGAACGTCGGCCACTCGTAGAACGCGCGCACCAGGACGATGTCGCCGCCTTTGCCCGGGTCGTAGCCAAGATCGTTGGGCGTGCCGGGGGCGCCGCTCTTGAGATTGCCTGCGCCGTTAGTGGGCCTCGAAAGATCGATCTCGGCGAATGAGTTGTACTTCTTCACCTCAACGCGAATCCCGCCGGCGCAATCGAAGAGATAATAGATTTGCCCACAGATCAGGTCCTTGAAGGTGACCGCCGTCAGGCCGAGCTGTTGCGCTTGGCCGGTCCGGATCAACCGCCCGGCATTGCTGACCGAGGTCTCGAGCACCTGTCCGGCGAAGAAGAGGAGGGCGGTCTCGAGGATCGCCATCATGAGAGCGATGAAGGGCACTGCCACCAGGCCGAATTCCACCGCAGTGGTGCCTTGCTCGTCGGTGCTGAAGCGGCGCACGACGCGCGCTGCTCCGCAGCGGACGGCGACATGGCCCGCGAGGCTAGCCAGAGTCTTGCTGAGATATTTCATTGCGCCAAACACTTGCTCTCAGTGCGGGAAGATTCCCATCACCAATCGCAATCTAAGCGTCCAAGCATTGAAGAACGGTTGCGGCTTATGCAGAAAAACCGCTTGATCCCGTAAAGCATTCGCTAACCAGGATCGGGTCTCTTACTTCGTCGCCGCGGCGGTCGAAAGGCTGGTCTGCGACTGGATCTGCGAGTTGACCGAGTCGAAGGCGGCCGTATTGTCGCCGACTGCGAGCATCGGCGAGCAATCGGGCGTGCACGAGTAGGTCTGCCGCGAGGCGCGGCGATAGACAGTGACCACCTGTTCGTTCTGCGGCGCTACCGTAATGTTTTCATCGGCGACGACCAGACCGTCCGCGTCGAGCACGATCAGATTGGTCATGCCGAAGCTGTGGCCGGTTATGATGAGTGTCTGGCTGTCCTGGATGGTGGCGTCGGCGATGGCGGGATTGCCGATGATGACGAGGTCGGCTGGGCGCGACATGTGCATGACCTTGGCCTGGTCGACGACCACCTGGATCGGATCGGCGGCGGCGGGGAGGGCGGCAAGAACGCTCGCTGTCGCCATGCCCGCGAGCACTAGCCGGGCGATGGAGCTTCCGAAAGAAGAGTGATTGGTACGCGACATGACTTTCTCCACCCCGATATGCGCCACGAAAGCGCGCTGCCGGCAATCCGATGGGAAAGAGTCTAGCCCGCCATGGTGAATGAACGTTTAAGGGGTACCGGCGGAGACCGGCAGCTCGCCGCGGAATGGTCCATCGCTCTCGTCAGGGCGTCTTGATCTTATAGTCAAGAATCCGTTTTTTTCTTAAGTAAACAAATTATCAAGAAAAGGTAGCAGCAAAAATTACCATTGGTACTCAAGCAAATCTGAATATAGAGGAAGTATTACTATTAACGCTTAGTAATTCAACCTCAGAATCCAGCCTATCGGTATTAACTAACCCTCAGGATTTTGCCCGTACTGTTGCGCTTGGTTACGGCCACGAAGAAAGTCCTTCGAGTACCCGAGCCAAGGCAGTTCAACCCAGTGCACTGAGGAGTTCGACCCATGAAGACCTTGTTCACCCGCTTTGCCAAGGACGAGTCCGGTGCGACGGCCATCGAATACGGCCTGATCGCCACTCTGATTGGCGTTGCCATTATCGT
>JAYTZZ010000012.1:0-6379 GCA_043741595.1 Hyphomicrobiales bacterium
GGCCCGGTTGGCGGTCGCGGACCTTCACCAGAATCGGCGCTTCCGGTCAACCGGATTGAGGCGGCTTCGCGTGCGTGATAAGCGCGGCCATGAGCGACATCATGGAACGGCTGGCGGCCGTGAAGGCGCGGATCGCCGTGGCCGAGAAGGTGGCGGGGCGCCCGGCGGGATCGGTGCGGCTGATCGCGGTGTCGAAGACGTTCGAGGCGGACGCGATCCGGCCGGTCATCGCGGCGGGGCAGAGGGTCTTCGGCGAAAACCGGGTGCAGGAGGCCAAGGGGAAATGGCCGGCGCTTCGCGCCGAGTTCCCGGGAATCGAGCTTCACGCGATTGGCCCACTTCAATCGAACAAGGCGGCGGAGGCGGTCGCCCTTTTCGATGCCATTCACACCGTCGACCGCGACAAGATCGCCGGGACCATCGCCGGAGAGATGCGGCGGCAGGGGCGGTCGTTGCGGCTGCTGGTGCAGGTCAATACCGGCGGTGAGCCGCAGAAGGCGGGCGTGGCGCCGGAGGAGACGGACGCGTTTGTCGCGCGATGCCGGGAGGTGCATGGGCTCACGATTGATGGTCTCATGTGCATCCCGCCGGTCGACGCGGTGGTCGCGCCGCACTTCGCGCTATTGGCGAAGATCGCGAGGCGGCTGGGGTTGAAGTCGCTGTCCATGGGGATGAGCGGCGACTTCGAGACAGCGATCGCGTTGGGTGCAACCGACGTGCGCGTGGGAAGCGCGATCTTCGGGGAGCGGGAGTAACCCCACCCGTCTCCGAGCTCCGCTCGGATCCACCCTCCCCGTTCCGGGAAGGGATTACCGGATTGCGATTCGTGTGCGTGGGCCGAGGCGTGGGAGGAGGTGGCGCATGGTCTCCGGCGCTATGGCGACGCAGCCTTTCGTCGGGGCGAAATTTTCGCGTGCGATGTGGAGAAAGATTGCGCTGCCGGCGCCGGGAATTGCGGGGCGGAGATTGTAATCGAGGACGACGACGACATCGTAAAGGTGATCGGTCCGCCAGAGGCGTTCGTGGCTTGCCGGATAGGGCAGGCGGACCGGCTGGTTGTAGGCGCTGTCGGCCGGATCGTCGCACCAGCCGGAGTCAGGATCGATGGCGGTGACCGGGAGCGCGGTTCGCGGGCGCTGTACGCGGTCGGGACGATAGAGGACGGCGACGAGGCAGAAGCTGCCAGCGGGTGTCGCGCCGTCGCCCTCGCGTTTCCGCGGGCCGATACCGGTGCGACCCAGAGCACAACGGGCAGCGAGGCCGCCGGCGAGGATCATGCCGCGCCGCCGGTCTCCAGGTGCTGGGACGACGACGATTTTCGAAAGGATGGCTGCGGCGGTCATGCGCGTATCGTTTTCCCCGGACGCCGGCAGCCACAGCGGGCGCTCGCCTTGCGCCGCCGGCCGGTTGCGGTCTACACCTGATCCGACAGCGATTCCAAAGGGATTCGGCCGATCCGGTTAGCCCGGCGGCCAATCGATCACCCCATGCCGGCACGCAGAATTCTGGTCGTCGATGACGACGACGTTCTCCGCGACAGCCTCGTCGAGCAGCTTTCGCTCTACGAGGAATTCGATATCGCGCAGGATTCGACAGCGGCGAAGGGCGTGGCGCGGGCCCGCGCCGAACCGCTCGACCTCGTCATCATGGACGTCGGCCTTCCCGACATGGACGGGCGCGAGGCAGTGAAGCTTCTGCGCAAAGGTGGCTTCAAGGCGCCGGTGATCATGCTGACCGGGCAGGATTCGGAATCGGACACGATCCTCGGGTTGGAAGCCGGCGCCAACGACTACGTCACCAAACCGTTCCGCTTCGCGGTGCTTTTGGCGCGCATCCGGGCGCAGCTTCGCCAACACGAGCAGAGCGAGGACGCGGTCTTCACCATCGGCCGCTACACCTTCCGTCCGAGCGCCAAGGTGCTGGTCGACGACAAGGCCCAGAAGATTCGTCTGACCGAGAAGGAAACGGCGATTCTCAAATTTCTCTACCGCGCCGGCGAGAAGGTGATTACCCGCGACGTGCTGCTGCACGAAGTCTGGGGTTACAATTCCGGGGTCACAACGCACACGCTGGAGACCCACATCTATCGCCTCCGCCAGAAGATCGAGCGCGACCCGTCCAAGGCGGAGCTGCTGGTGACCGAGGCGGGTGGCTATAAGCTGGTTCCCTGATGCGGGTATCCACCAGGCAGGTGGGGGCATGAGCCTCGACGGCGATATTGCCCTTCTGAAGCGTGTGCCGCTCTTCGGCGAATTGCCGGACGAGCAACTGCGACTGATCGCGTTTGGCGCGGTCCGGCTGGAACTGGTCGCGGGGCAGGTGCTTTTCCGTCAGGCGGCGAAGGCGCCCTGCGGCTACGTGGTGTCGAGCGGCAAGCTCGAACTCACGGTCGACGAGGGCAAGGGCAAGAAGGCGGTCGCCACCTGCGAGGCAGGATCGCTCGTCGGCGAGATCGCGCTCTTCATCGACACCAAGCGGCCGGCGACGGCGGTGGCGGTCAGCGCCAGCCAGGTGATCGAGATCGACCGCAAGCTGATCACCCGCATGCTCAACGAATATCCGCACATCGCGGTCTCGCTGCGGGCGAAGCTCGCCGACCGGCTGACGGCGACAGTCTTCGACCTCGGGCGGGTGCGGCAGGCGTTGTCGAAGATCGACCGGGCGCAGCCGCGGCGCTGATCACATCGTCGTGAAGCAAAAAGAAGCGCCCAGCCCCGGGGGAGGCTGGGCGCTCTTTTGCGCTACTCGCGCAACGCCGGTTTACAACCGACGCTGGCGGGCCGCCTTCCGGCGAGACGGGGGGCGCTACCGATAATAGGCAGCCCGCACTAACAAAAAAGATGGGGTGATTGGACTGCGTTTCAAGAGGCCAGAAAACGACCCGAAAGGCGGTCGCTAATTGTTGACGCTGATCCGGAAGAGATTCGGGTTTTGCGCCTTGCCGGTGACGACGTCGAAGATCGCCACCGACGTGTTCAGCCCCTGCGCGTCGGTCACCTGCCACTGACGGAGCTCGTAGGTCTGGCGGTCGAAGATCATCGTCAGCTTGCCCTCGGCGAAAGACGTCTTCTCGACGATGACCAGAGAGATGAGATCGGCTTCCCCACGCACCGCGCTGACGATCGAGGACGAGGTCAGGTCGATGTGGTCGGACAAGAGGTAGCGGAGCGGCGTCTTCGAAAGAGGGTACAAGTCCTGCGTGTTGGTCTTGCCCTCCTTGATGGCGACGCTCGAGCCGTCGGAGATCACGTCGAGGCGGGCGGGCGGGTTGTAGTGGAAGCGGATCTTGCCGGGGCGGCTCAGGAAAAAGACACCTTCCGACTGCTCGCCGTTCGGACCGATCTGGACGAACTTGCCTTCCATCAGGCGGAACGAATTAAAGTAGGCGCTGATGTTGGCGAGAGCGGTCTGCTGGTCGCGGCTGAACGGTGAACTGGCGTCGAATTTCGCCACCACCTGTTGACGTGACACGGCGCCGGTTACGGCCGCGGCGGAGTTGCTGGCAATCCGCGCCGGGCGGAGGTGCGGGAAGGGCACAGGGTCGCCGGCGGCGATAGCCGGCTCCGCCAAAGCCATCGCCAGGATCGTGCCGGCGAACAGAAGGCCGGAGCGGACTGGGTGCTTCGCAGGGCGTCTCGGGGGGCCGGCAGTCACGAAGGCATTCCTTTCAAGCGGATAGCCCTCGCGCGATACCGGCGCTCTGTGGCGGATTAGCGGCGCCAACGACTACCGAAACGCGGCTTCCTCATCTTCCGGGACGAGGATTTCGCGTTTTCCCGCGTGGTTGGCAGGACCGACGACACCCTCCTGCTCCATCTTTTCGATGATCGAGGCGGCGCGATTATAACCGATGGCGAGGCGCCGCTGGATGTAGCTGGTCGAAGCCTTGCGGTCGCGGAGCACGATGGCGACAGCGCGGTCGTAGAGGTCGGCCGATTCGTCGTCGCCATCGACGAGGCCGTCCACGCCACCTTCGCCGTTCTCGGCGTCGGCATCGACGGTGACCGCGGTCAGGTACTCAGGCGTGCCCTGCGACTTCAGATGGGAGACAACTTCCTCCACTTCCTTGTCCGAAACGAAAGGACCGTGGACGCGGGTGATACGGCCGCCGCCCATCATGTAGAGCATGTCGCCCTGACCGAGGAGCTGCTCGGCACCCTGCTCGCCAAGGATGGTGCGGCTGTCGATCTTCGAGGTGACCTGGAAGGAGATTCGGGTCGGGAAGTTTGCCTTGATGGTGCCGGTGATGACGTCGACCGAGGGGCGTTGGGTTGCCATGACGACATGAATGCCGGCGGCGCGGGCCATCTGGGCAAGGCGCTGGACGGCGCCTTCGATGTCCTTGCCGGCGACCATCATCAGGTCGGCCATCTCGTCAATGATGACGACGATGAACGGCATCGGGTCCCGGGAGAGGGCTTCCTTTTCGTAGACCGCCTCACCTGAATCCGGGTCGAAGCCGGTTTGCACCGTGCGGTAAAGCGTCTCGCCTTTGGCGAGGGCGTGAGCAAGGCGGACATTGTAGCCGTCGATGTTGCGGACGCCGAGCTTCGACATCTTGCGGTAGCGGTCTTCCATCTCGCGGACAGTCCACTTCAGCGCGATGACCGCCTGCTTCGGATCGGTGACGACCGGCGTCAGCAGATGCGGAATGCCGTCATAGGTGGAGAGCTCCAGCATCTTCGGGTCGATCATGATCATGCGGCATTCCGCCGGGGTCCACCGGTAAAGGAGCGACAGGATCATGGTGTTGATCGACACCGACTTGCCGGAGCCGGTGGTGCCGGCGACGAGAAGATGCGGCATGCGGGCGAGATCGGCGATCACCGGCTCGCCGCCGATGGTCTTGCCGAGGCAGAGGCCGAGGCGGGCCTTCGTCTCGCTGAACTCGTCAACCGACAGCAGCTCGCGGAGATAGACCGTTTCACGTTTCGGATTCGGCAACTCGATGCCGATGGCGTTCTTGCCGGGAATGACGGCCACACGGCAGGCGATGGCGCTCATCGAGCGGGCGATGTCGTCGGCAAGGCCGATGACGCGCGAGGACTTGATCCCGGGCGCGGGTTCGAGTTCGTAAAGCGTCACTACCGGTCCGGGGCGGACGTTGATGATTTCGCCCTTGACGCCGAAATCGTCGAGCACGCCTTCGAGCAGGCGTGCGTTCTGCTCAAGCTGGGCCGGGCTGACGGTGGACTTCCGCTCGTTCGCCTTCGGCTCGGCGAGGAGGTCCAGTGGCGGCAGCTCGAATTTCGGGGCGCGACGGGCGGGCTTCGCCTTGGCCGCCTTGGCCTTCCGCTTGCGGGCGGGCTTTGCCTCGGCAGCGTCGTCATCCTCCGTCCCCTCGTCGCTCTCGGGATCGAAGGCCTCTTCGGCGGGGTCCGGCGCATACCATTCGCCGTCGGCGCCCATGCGCGGCTCGACGCGGGCACCGCGAAACGTGTCCTCATCGATCATGGCGCGAAGGGCAACGCGGCGGCGGTTGAAGACGCGACGGCGGAGGCCGGCGGCGAAACTCAGGCCGAGGTGGGCCAAGGCGCCGAACGCCAGCGACAGGCGCGAGGGACGATCGTCGTCGTCAGCTTGATCCTCATCCGCGTACGTATCGGCGTCGTCGAGCGTCTCGCCTTCGTTCTCATCGGCCGAGTCTTCGTCTTCCTCGTCCTCGACGATCACCCGAGCCGCCGGTCTGACCGCCGGAATAGCGCGTTCGGACGAGGAGCCATCGAACTGAAGAATGAGACCGCAGGCGTGGAGGGTGAGAAGGAGTGCAAGAGCCGCGAAGAATGTTCCGGCGGCGATGGCGCTCAGGCCCGCCGGTTCGTGACCGACGAAGAAGGCCGGAATCTTGAGAAGAAGGTCGCCGACGACGCCACCGAGACCGGTCGGCAACGGCCACGTGCGGGGGACGGGAACGTTAGCGAACGCGAGGCTGGCGACGAGCGTGGCGGCGAGCCAGGTGACCAGTGTCCGCCAGTTGAAGCGGCTTGGCGTCGCGAAAACCGCGCGCCACGCCCAGATGACGGGCGGCAGGAGGAAGAGTGAGGCAACGAGGCCGAAGAGCTGGGTCAGGAGGTCGGCAACGATGGCGCCGGGGAAACCGAGGATGTTGCGGGTGGCGTGATCGGTGGCGTGGCTGAGGCTCGGATCGTCGACCGCCCAGGTGGCGAGGCTGGCGGCAAAGGCAGCAGCCAGCGCCAGAACGCCGAGCCCGGCTATGGCGCTGAGATTCCGGCGGATCAGGCGGCGAATCGCACCGTCGCCGCCGAGGGGCAACGACATCGATCTGGAGGAACGGGGGGAGGAACGCATCTTGGCCGATCCGGGTCCACGAGAACTCGCGGGACCGACCGTAACGCCGGCTGGTAAAGCCGGCATTAAC
>JAYTZZ010000013.1:0-2689 GCA_043741595.1 Hyphomicrobiales bacterium
CAACCGATGGCTGCGCAACCAAATGTCGCCCGGTGGAAAGCCTGTGGACTACTGCCCAAACTTCCCGTGACGCGGGAAGCCCTGCGGCGGGAGGCGGCCGGCCTGGGCGCGGGTGCCCACCCAATCCTTCAGCTCCGCCATCGGCCGGTTGAACTCGCGGCCGGATGAATCGAACCAGGTCAGTCCGTCACTCTTCTTGAAGACGCGGGCGTCGGCGGCGCCGCCGTCCTTGTACTTCTGCAGGCGGACGCCCTTGCCGCGCGCCATCTCAGGCACCTGATCGAGCGGGAAGATGAGGAGCTTGCGGTTCTCGCCAAGCACCGCGACCGTATCGCCCTCCGCGGGAACCGCGACGCGCATTTCCTGCGGCGGCGTAACGCCCATCACCTGCCTGCCCTTGCGCGTATTGGCGAGCACGTCAGCCTCGGCGACGACAAAGCCGCGTCCGTCTGTCGACACGACTAGGAGCTTGCGCGCCGGGTCGTGGACGAACACGGCGACCACGTCGTCCGCCGCCTCCATGTCGACCATGAGCTTGATCGGCTCACCATGCCCGCGCCCGCCCGGCAGCTTGTCGGCGGCAAGCGTGTAGAATCGCCCGCCGGTCGAGGCGACGAGAATCTTGTCGGTCGTCTCCGCTTCGATCGCCGCCTTGAGGCTGTCGTCGGTCTTGAAGGTCAGCGTGGCCCTGTCGAGATCGTGGCCCTTCATGGCCCGGATCCAGCCCTTGTCGGAGACGATGACGGTGATCGGCTCGCGCTCAACCATTGCGGTCTGGATTTCCTCGTCATCGTGCTCGGGCGCCTCGCCAAATGTCGTGCGACGTTTCCCGAGCGGCGTATTCGGACCGAACGCCTTCCGCACCTCCCTGATCTGATCGGCGATCGTGTCCCACTGTTTGTCTTCCGACTTCATCAGCGCATTGAGCGACTTCTGTTCCTTCGACAGCGTGTCGTGCTCGCCCCTGATTTCGAATTCCTCAAGCTTGCGCAGGCTGCGGAGGCGCATGTTGAGGATCGCCTCGGCCTGCACGTCGGTCAGCTTGAAGGTCTTCATGAGGACTGGCTTCGGCTCGTCCTCAGTCCGGATGATCTTGATGACCTTGTCGAGGTTGAGATAGGCGACGAGGTAGCCTTCCAGCACCTCTAGGCGATGGCGGATCTCTTCCAGCCGGAATTTCGTCCGCCTGATGAGCACGTCGCGCCGGTGCGCCAGCCACTCGCTGATGACCTCGCCAAGGCCCATGACCCTCGGCACGACACCCTTCGACAGGACATTGAGGTTGAGCGGGATACGGGTTTCGAGGTCGGTAAGCCGGAACAGGGACTCCATCATCAACGCCGGGTCGACCGTGCGGCTCTTGGGCTCGATGACGACGCGGATATCCTCGGCCGACTCGTCGCGAACGTCGGCAACCAGCGGAAGCTTCTTCGCTTCCATCAGCTCGGCAATCTTCTCGATCAGCCGCGCCTTCGGCACCTGATACGGAATCTCGGTGATGATCACGGCATAGGTACCGCGACCCTGATCCTCAATCTTCCAGCGGGCGCGCACCCGGAAGGAACCACGGCCGGTCTTATAGGCCTCGAGGATATTGGCCTTCGGCTCGACTATGATGCCGCCAGTAGGCAAGTCCGGCCCCGGCACCAGATCGACGAGGGTCTTGATATGGGCGTTGGGCGATTTGATGAGGTGGAGCGCCGCGTCGCAAAGCTCCGCCGCATTGTGCGGAGGGATATTCGTCGCCATGCCGACGGCGATACCCGCCGAGCCGTTGGCGAGAAGGTTGGGGAATGCGCCGGGAAGAACCACCGGCTCCCTGCTCTGTCCGTCGTAGTTCGCGCGAAACTCGACAGCGTCCTCGTCGATACCATCAAGCAAGAGCCGAGCAACTTCCGTCATCCGCGCTTCGGTGTAGCGATAGGCGGCGGGATTATCGCCATCGATGTTGCCGAAATTGCCCTGACCGTCCACGAGCGGATAACGCGACGAAAAATCCTGCGCCAAGCGAACCAGCGCGTCGTAGATCGACTGATCGCCATGCGGATGAAAACTACCCATCACGTCGCCAACGATCTTGGCCGACTTCTTGAACGGTGTGCCGGGATCCAGCCGCAGCAGACGCATTCCGTAGAGAATGCGGCGATGCACCGGCTTCAGCCCGTCGCGCACGTCCGGAAGCGCCCGATGCATGATGGTCGAAAGGGCGTAGGCGAGGTAGCGCTCCTCGAGCGCCTCGCGGAGATCAACCGCCTCGATATCGCCGCCGGGAATCAGGTGTTTCACCATGGCCCCACGTAGCCCGCTAACCCTTGGGATTCAAGGCTAGCGCTCGTATCTGGCAACAACCATTGTCATGCCCGCGCAGGCGGGCATCCAGCAGCCACTGACGGGACGGCGTGTGCTGGGTCCCCGCCTTCGCGGGGACGACAACAAGGGACATAACTTCTCCGTTCCCGCGAGCGACATCGCCCCGAGTCATCATCTCCTTCCACTTCTTTCCGCCTCCGCCTTCTCGAGCTTCGGCGCGACAGGCCCTCATGAAGACATGAGGGGGTGGCGGGCGCTTGTTGAACGCCAGTCGGGTATTCCGTTATGGGCGCTCATCGAAGCGCCCGCCGCGGCGACTTTGGGCTCCCGCATCCCGCGCTCCAGACGACACGCGGACGGTGCCTTGCGCAGGCGAGTG
>JAYTZZ010000014.1:0-14124 GCA_043741595.1 Hyphomicrobiales bacterium
TGATCGAGCTTTTCCACGGCTACACATATTCGGGCAACCCTGTGGCGTCGGCGGCGGCTCTCGGCACCCTCGACACCTATGAGGAAGAGGGACTGCTGACCCGCGCCGCCGAACTCGCCGACTATTGGGCCGATGGGCTCCACTCGCTGAAAGACAGCCCGCACGTTATCGACATCCGCAACACGGGGCTTGTCGGCGCTGTAGAGCTTGAGCCGATCCCGGGCTCGCCGACCAAGCGTGCCTTTACTGCGTTCCTCGAGGGTTTCGAGAAGGGCATTCTTATGCGCACCACCGGCGACATCATCGCCATGTCGCCGCCGCTGATTGTGCAGAAATCGGAGATCGACGTGTTGGTCGAAACGCTGAGGGGCATCCTGAAGACGTTGCAATAGTTGGATTGGACATTCCATCTTGCAGAAGAATGGAATAGACATTCCGGCGGGATAACAGGGAGAGCCCGCGAGATGCGTACCATCGAGAACGCGATTGGAGGAGCGCTTGCCCGCTCCACGAGCCCGCGTACGGCGCCGATCTTCAACCCGGCGACTGGCGAGCAGTCGGCTGTCTTGCCGCTGTCAACCTCCGCCGAACTCGACGCTGCCGTCGCCGCCGCGAACCTGGCGTTTCCCACGTGGGCCGACATGCCGCCGATGCGCCGGGCGAAGTTCATGTTCCGCTTCAAGCAACTTCTCGACGAGAACACCGACAAGATCGCCGAGGCGATTTCCGCCGAGCACGGCAAGACGCACGCCGACGCCGTCGGCGAGGTTCAGCGCGGCATCGAGGTCGTCGATTTCTGTTGCGGCATCCCGCAACTGCTGAAGGGCGAGTTCTCCCGTCACGTCGGCCCGGCGATCGATACGCACTCCGACCGCCAGCCGCTCGGCGTCTGCGCTGGCATCACCCCGTTCAACTTCCCGGCGATGGTCCCGATGTGGATGTATCCGGTGGCGATCGCCTGCGGCAACACGTTCGTGCTGAAACCGTCGGAGAAAGACCCCGGCGCCGTCATGGTGATCTACGATCTGTTCAAGAAAGCTGGCTTCCCGGATGGCGTGCTCAACGTTATTCACGGCGATAAGGAAGTCGTCGACGCCATCCTGACGCATCCCGACATCAAGGCGGTGAGCTTCGTCGGCTCTACGCCGATTGCCGAGTACGTCTATCGTACCGGCACGCACAACGGTAAGCGCGTCCAGGCGCTCGGCGGCGCCAAGAACCACATGGTGGTCATGCCCGACGCCGACATCGACAAAGCGGCCGACGCGCTAATGGGCGCGGGCTACGGCTCCGCCGGCGAGCGCTGCATGGCGATCTCGGTCGCGGTGCCCGTCGGCGAGGGGACCGCCGATCGCCTGATCGAGACGCTTGCGCCGCGTGTGCGCGCGTTGAAGGTCGGCCCGGCGACCGACAAGGAAGCCGAGATGGGCCCGTTAGTAACGAAAGAGCACATGCAGAAGGTGCTAGGCTACATCGACATCGGTGTGAAGGAAGGCGCCGACCTGGTCGTCGACGGCCGTGGCTTCAAGGCCCAAGGCTACGAGAATGGCTACTTCGTTGGTGGCACGCTTTTTGATCGCGTTACCTCCGACATGCGTATCTACAAGGAAGAAATCTTCGGCCCCGTGCTCTCCGTGCTCCGCGCGACGAGCTACGAGCACGCCGTCAAACTGATCAATGCCCACGAATACGGCAACGGCACAGCGATCTTCACCCGCGACGGCGACGCTGCCCGTTCCTTCGCCGACAAGATCGAGGTCGGCATGGTCGGCATCAACGTGCCGATCCCCGTGCCCGTCGCCTATCATTCCTTCGGCGGCTGGAAGCGGTCCATCTTCGGCGACCACGCCATCTACGGGCCCGAGGGCGTCCACTTCTACACGCGCTTGAAGACCATCACCTCGCGCTGGCCCGAAGGCATCAAGTCGGGTGCGGTCTTCACGTTCCCGACGATGAACTGAGCCTGATCCGGATGGCAGCTCCCGGCGAAAACCTCCGCATCAATCCCGACCGTCTGTGGGATTCGATACACGCGATGGCGGAGATCGGGCCGGGAGTAGCGGGCGGCAACAACCGCCAGACGCTCACCGATGACGATTCCAAGGGCAGGGCTCTGTACAAGAAGTGGTGCGAGGACTCCGGCCTCACCATGGGCCTCGACCAGATGGGCACCATGTTCGCCCGCCGCGAGGGCACTGAACCGAAGCTCGATCCGGTCTACGTCGGCAGCCATCTCGATACCCAGCCAACGGGCGGGCGCTACGACGGTGTGCTCGGTGTGCTCTCGGGTCTGGAGTTGGTCCGCACCCTCAACGATCTGGGCATCAGGACCCGGCGGCCGATCGTGGTCGTCAACTGGACCAACGAGGAGGGCGCGCGTTTCGCGCCGGCGATGCTTGCCTCCGGCGTCTTTGCCGGCATCCACACTCTCGACTACGCCTACGGCCGCAAGGACCCGAACGGAAAGACGTTCGGCGACGAGCTGAAGCGCATCGGCTGGGTGGGCGACGAGAAAGTCGGCGCGCGCAAGATGCACGCCTATTTCGAGTATCACATCGAGCAGGGTCCGATCCTCGAAGCGGAGAAGAAGCAGATCGGCGTGGTCACTCACGGGCAGGGCCTGTGGTGGTTGGAGTTCACGCTGACCGGCAAGGAGGCGCATACTGGCTCGACGCCGATGGCCATGCGCGTCAACGCCGGCCTCGCCATGGCCCGCATCCTCGAGATGGTGCAGACAGTCGCGATGGACAGTCAGCCGGGCGCTGTCGGCGGGGTCGGCCAGATGTTCTTCTCGCCCAATTCGCGGAACGTGCTCCCGGGCAAGGTCATCTTCACGGTCGATATCCGCTCACCCGACCAGAAGAAGCTCGATGGCATGCGCGCCCGCATCGAAACAGAGGCACCGAAGATCAGCGCCGCGCTCGGCGTCGGGTGTTCCGTCGAAGCGGTCGGTCACTTCGACCCGGTGACTTTCGACCCGACACTGGTAGGTCGCGTCCGCGCCGCCGCCGAGAAGCTCGGCTATTCGCATAGGGACATCATCTCCGGCGCCGGCCACGACGCCTGCTGGACGGCGCGTGTCGCGCCCTCGACGATGGTCATGTGTCCGTGCGTCGATGGCCTAAGCCACAACGAAGCAGAGAACATATCGAAGGAATGGGCGGCCGCTGGCGCTGATGTGCTCTTCCACGCCGTCGTGGAGACCGCGGAGATCGTGCCGTGAGCGCGGCCGCACTCGCATTTGATCACCACGAGACGCTGATGAATCTCTATCGCGGCTTCAACCGGCGCGACATCGATGTCGTGCTGGAACATCTCGCGCCCGGCGTCGACTGGCCCAACGGCATGACCGGCGGGCGCGTTGCCGGTCGTGATGCCGTCCGTGCCTACTGGCTGACGCAATGGAGCGAGATCAACCCGCGCGTCGAGCCGCTGCAGATAGACACCGCCGGCGACGGCCGCGTTCATGTTCGCGTCGACCAGCTTGTCCGCTCTCTTGACGGCAAGATCCTGGACAACAAGCAGCTCGAACACGTCTACGAATTCGATGCGCACTTCATCAAACGCATGACCATCGTCGATGCCGCCAAGCCCGATGACGACGAGGAAGATTGACCGTGCGCAAAGTCGCAAGGAGTAGCCAATGACCACCGTGATCAAGGGCGGCACGATCGTCACCGCCGATCTGACCTACCCCGCCGATGTCCTCATCGACGGGGGCGTCATTACGCAGATTGGCAAGGACCTCAAGGGGGACAAGGTCATCGACGCCAAGGGCTGCTACGTCATGCCCGGTGGCATCGACCCGCACACGCACTTGGAAATGCCCTTCATGGGCACGACGTCCACCGACGATTTCTCGACGGGCACCCGCGCGGCTCTTTCGGGCGGCACGACAATGGTCGTCGATTTTGTTCTCCCCGGCACCAACCAGTCGCTCGTCGAGGCCCTTCAAGCTTGGCAGCAGAAGGCTGGCAAGGCGGCGAGCGACTACTCCTTCCACATGGCGATCACCTGGTGGGGCGAGAAAGTCTGGAGGGAGATGGAGGAAGTCGTCAAGCGCGGCGTCAACACCTTCAAGCACTTCATGGCCTACAAGGGCGCGCTGATGGTGAACGACGACGAGATGTACCAGTCGTTCCTGCGCTGTGCCGAGCTTGGCGCGCTGCCGCTGGTCCACGCCGAGAATGGCGATGTCGTCGCCCGCTTGCAGCAGAAATACATGGCCGCCGGCACTACCGGTCCCGAAGGCCACGCCTATTCACGCCCGCCGGAAGTGGAAGGTGAGGCTGTCAACCGCGCGATCATGATCGCAGACGCCGCGGGTGTCCCGCTCTACGTCGTTCATGTATCGAGCGAACTCGCACACGAAGCGATCCGCCGCGCCCGCGCCCTTGGCCGGCGCGTCTTCGGCGAGCCGCTGATCCAGCACCTTACGCTCGACGAAACCGAATATTTCAATCGCGATTGGGACTATGCCGCGCGCCGCGTGATGTCGCCGCCCTTCCGCAACAAATTGAACCAGGACTCGCTGTGGTCCGGTCTTGCTTCCGGTTCGCTTCAGGTCGTCGCCACCGATCACTGTGCCTTCACCACCGACCAGAAGCGCGTCGGCGTTGGCGATTTCACCAAGATTCCAAACGGCACGGGCGGTCTTGAGGATCGCATGCCGGTTTTGTGGACGCGCGGTGTGAAGACCGGGCGGCTGACGATGAATGAGTTCGTCGCCGTCACGTCGACCAACATCGCCAAGATTCTCAACATCTATCCCCGCAAGGGCGCGATCATTGTCGGTGCGGACGCCGACCTCGTCGTCTGGGATCCGAAGACGAAGAAGACGATCACGGCGAAAACTCAGGCCTCCGCCATCGACTACAACGTCTTCGAGGGCTTTGAGGTCGAGGGCTTGCCGCGTTTCACCCTCTCGCGCGGCGATGTCGTCGCCACCGAGGGGAAAGTAGATGCCGAAGATGGCCGCGGCCGTTTCGTCGAGCGCAAGCCGAACGCGTCGGTCAATCAGGCGCTGTCGTCGTGGAAGGCGCTGACGACTCCGCACGCGGTCGAGCGTTCGACCAAGAACATGCCGGCCGGAGTCTAGATTGGTCGACGTCAAACGCTCCTCCTCCAACCTCCCCTTTGAGGGGAGAGCCTGCCCCCGGCCTGATCGGGGGTCGAAATCGCATCGGCGATTTCGGGAGGGGGCACCTTACTTTGGTCAGCTCCTCCTCCCGTGTGGGGAGGGTGGAGAGCTGTGAGCGCTAACGGTGACGCCGTCATCGACATCGAGCGCCTGTCGCTGAGCTTCGTCACCAGCGATGGGCCCGTGCAAGCCCTCTCCGACATCGATCTGAAGGTCACACGCGGCGAGTTCGTGTCGCTCATCGGCCCTTCCGGCTGCGGCAAGACAACGCTGCTACGCGTCATCGCCGATCTCGAGAAGCCCACTGGCGGCGCGATCCGAGTCAATGGGGTCTCCGCTGAGGAGGCGCGGGTGAACCGCGCGTACGGATACGTCTTCCAGGCGCCCGCACTCTATCCGTGGCGCACGATCGCCAGGAACGTCGCGCTGCCGCTTGAGATTATTGGCCTCGATGGTGCTGAGCGCGACCGGCGCGTCGCCGCCAATCTGGAGCTCGTCAACCTCACCGGCTTCGAGCGCAAATATCCATGGCAACTTTCCGGCGGCATGCAGCAGCGCGTATCCATCGCTCGTGCCCTTTCGGTCGAGCCGGCCCTCCTCCTGATGGACGAGCCCTTTGGCGCCCTCGACGAGATTGTCCGCGATCACCTTAACGAGCAGCTCTTGCAGCTCTGGGCGAAGACCAACAAGACCGTGGTCTTCGTCACCCACTCGATCCCCGAGGCGGTATTTCTGTCGACCAGGATCGTGGTGATGACGCCGCGCCCCGGCAAGATTCACGATGTCATCGACTCCGACTTGCCGCGTGTGCGCAATCTCGATATCCGCGAAACGCCGGAGTTCCTCAAGATCGCCCATCGCGTCCGCGCCGGCCTCCGGGCAGGGCACAGCTATGAAGATTGAGGGCCTCTCACCAAACAGGGCGCCTAACCTCCCCCTTGAGGGGAGGTCGAAATTCGCGTCAGCGAATTTCGGGAGGGGGGTGCAATGACGGCGGCGGCCATGGCCGGTGCCACCCCCGAACGCAGCCTCTCCGCCCGCTTCTGGTCGAGCCGGTTCGTCGCGGTCGCGGTGATCGTCATCGGTATCATCGTGATCTGGTACGCCGGGTCGTTTCTGCTGAATTCGCCCTTTCAGCGCGATCTCGACCGTCGCGCCAAGGTCGAGCGCTCATTCACGGACTTGGTCGTAGCGAGCCTCAACCAGCCGAAGCCGACGCTCCCAGCGCCGCATCAGGTCGCTGTCGACACTTACGAAGAGGTCGTCCTCGCCAACCCGACGAAACCGTCGAGCCTTCTCTTCCATGCGTGGGTGACGCTGGAATCGACCTTCGCCGGCTTCGTCTCTGGCACGCTCCTCGGCATCCTCCTGGCGATCGGCATCGTTCACGTGAAGAGTCTCGACAAGAGCCTCATGCCGTGGATTATCTCGTCGCAGACGATCCCGATCCTCGCTCTTGCGCCGATCCTCGTGGTCTTCGCTTTCAATCTCTTCACCGGCCAATTGCACTTCTCGACCGATCTCAGCCGCTTCGTCGCCAAGACTCTCATCTCGACGTATCTGTCGTTCTTCCCGGTGACCGTCGGCATGGTCAAGGGCCTGCGCTCGCCGACACCCATCCACCTCGACCTCATGCGCACCTACAACGCCAGCCCCAGCCAGACGCTGTGGAAGCTGCGGCTGCCGGCATCCCTGCCGTTCCTGTTCACGTCGATGAAAGTTGGCGTCGCCGCAAGCCTCGTCGGCGCCATCGTGGCGGAATTACCGACCGGCGCCGTCGCGGGCATCGGCGCGCAATTGCTCATCGGTTCTTACTACAGCAAGTCGATCCAGATGTGGTCGGCGCTCGTCGTCGGGTCCCTCATGGCGGCGCTCCTCGTGACCGCGGTCGGAATCATCGAGCGCATCGTCACGCGTCGCATGGGGGCGAAGGTCGCATGAGCGCGCGCGAGGGTTCGTTCGCAAGAAATGGAGCTTGGCAGGGCTGGGTCGCGCTGATAGCGCTGGTCGCTGCGCTATCGTGGCCGTTGTTCGTCGCCGGCGGTGCCCAGACCTATTTCCTCGGCGAGGGCACCAGCGCCATTCTAGCCGCGCTCGTTATCGTCGCTGCGCTCCTCGCAAGCCTCGGTCGCCTTTCCTCGCCGGTTGGCAATCTGGTGATCTTCGCTGGCGCGCTGGTCGCCAGCGTATACGTCATTCGCCTGCTTCCCTCAATCGCAATCATCGCCCCCGACCCGAAGCTCACGACTGCTGCGCTCTTCAGCGCCACATCCGGGTTCTGGGCGCTCGTCGCTGCTGCCTGGTTGCTGTCGTGGCTCCTCGTTCGCCGGCTTGCTGATGTTCGGGCTAGAGGTCGTACGGCGGGCGCTGTTCTCAACATCGCCGTCCCGCTCGTTTTCGGCGTCTGGATCATCCTGCTGTGGGAAGTTCTTGTGCGCGGCCTCGCCGTGCCGTTTGTCATCATGCCGCCGCCGAGCGCCATCTGGGCAAAGCTGAGTACGTCGCTTCCGATCATCTGGGTTGATTTCCGTCAGACATTCCTGAAGTCGGTGCTCGCGGGCTACGCCATCGGCTGCCTCTCCGGCTTCATCGTCGCGATCGCCGTCGATCGCGTGCCGTTTTTGAAACGCGGACTGCTCCCCGTCGGCAATCTCGTCTCGGCGCTGCCGCTGGTCGCCATCGCGCCGATCACGGTGATGTGGTTCGGTTTTGACTGGCAGTCGAAGGCGGCGGTGGTTGTCGCCATGACCTTCTTCCCGATGCTGATCAACACGCTCGCCGGGCTCGCCGCCTCCGAGACCATGGAGCGCGATCTGATGCAGACTTACGCGGCTAACTATTGGCAATCGCTCATCAAATTACGCCTGCCCGCTGCTCTGCCTTTCATCTTCAATGCCCTAAAGATCAACTCGACTCTTGCCATGATCGGAGCCATCGTAGCCGAGTTCTTCGGCACGCCGATTGTCGGCATGGGGTTCCGCATCTCCACTGAGGTCGGCCGCATGAATACCGACATGGTGTGGGCGGAAATCGCGGTGGCGGCGTTAGCCGGCTCCGCATTCTACGGCATCGTCGCGCTCATCGAACGAGGTGCGACGTTCTGGCATCCATCGTTCCGACAACAACCCTGAACGGAGGGGAAAAATGAAGAAAGTTGTGTTGGGCGCAGTTGCCTTGACGGCGATGGCGCTCGCCGGTGGCCAGGCGTCGGCCGCCGATCCTGTCACGCTGGTTTTGAAGTGGGTCACTCAGGCCCAGTTCGGCGGCTACTACGTCGCCAAGGACAAGGGCTTCTACAAGGACGCAGGCCTCGACGTCACTATCGAGCCCGGCGGCCCGAACATTGCGCCCGAGACCGTCATCGCCGGGGGCGGTGCCGACGTGATCGTCGACTGGATGGGCGGCGCACTCGCGGCCCGCGAGAAGGGCACTAAGCTCATCAACATCGCCCAGCCGTTCGCGAAGGCCGGCATGGAACTCGTATGTCCGAAGGACACCGGCATCAAGACGGAGGCCGATTTCAAGGGCAAGACGCTTGGCGTCTGGTTCTTCGGCAACGAGTACCCGTTCTTCGCGTGGATGAACAAGGCCGGTTTGAAGACCGACGGCGGCCCCGATGGTGTCACCGTCCTCAAGCAGAGCTTTGACGTTCAGCCGCTCATCCAGAAGCAGGCCGATTGCATCTCGGTCATGACCTATAATGAATATGGTCAGGTTCTCGACGCCGGCTTCAAGCCGGAAGACTTGACCGTCTTCAACTACTCGGCGATGGGCAACGACCTGCTCGAGGACGGCCTCTACGTTCTCGAAGACAAGCTCGCCGACGCGGCCTTCAAGGACAAGATGGTCCGCTTCGTGAAGGCGTCGATGAAGGGTTGGGACTACGCTCTGGCTCATCCGGATGAAGCCGCGCAGATCGTCGTCGACAACGGCGGCCAGGATCTCAACCATCAGAAGTACATGATGGGCGAGGTCGCCAAGCTGACCGCCGGCGGCAACGGCGTCCTCAACGAGGCCGCCTACGAGCGCACCGCGAAAGCGCTGCTAGACCAGAAGATCATCACGACACCGCCGACCGGCGCCTGGACTCACGACATCACGACCGCCGCGGGTTTGAAGTAGTCGCCGCACCGGACGGAACGCGAACGGGCGCCCCCTCGGGCGCCCGTTTTCGTTTGGGCCGCTACACTGTCTCTAGTGTCAACGGCCGCGGCCGCTTGCCGTCGATGTCGGTGAAGCCGTACTCAAGCCCGAGGTCTGCGGCGACGAGCACGCTGCCGGATTTCGCCATCACGTTTGGGTCGGCCGCCAGCGCGGCAACCGCGCGCCCGACGAACTGCGGCGACTCGGAATTGCCAAGATCGAATAACTGGGCGTTGGCCATGACGCCCTCCGTTCTGACGAGTCCCGGATAGAGTGAGACCGCCGCGACGTTGTGATCGCGGAGATCGTGCGCCATGTCCGCGGCAAGACGATCGACCGCGGCCTTGGCGACGCCGTAGATCACGTTCCAGTTGTACTTCTTGCCGGCCCAAAAGGAGATGTTGACGATGAGCCCGCGCTTTCGTTCGACCATTGCCGGCGCGGCAAGCCGGCTTGCGGTGAACGCAGGGCGGAGCCCGCCGTCGATCTGCGCCCGCCAGCGCCACACCGGCTGTTTCCAGAATGAATCGGGCCAGGTGAACTCACCGTTAACGACCATATCGCGGTAGCCGTCCCAAGCGTTGTTGACGAGAATGTCGATACCGCCTCGTTCAGCGATGACTTGCGCGAACGCAGCCTCCACCTGCCTGTCGTCATAGTGATCACACTGGATGGCAATCCCGGTCCCGCCCAGTGCGGTGACATCGGCTGCCGTCTGCGGAAGAGAGCCGGTGCCGTTCGCGGGCTCAGTCATGCTCCGCCCGGTTACGTAGACAGTCGCGCCCGCCTCGCCGAGACCCAGTGCAACG
Organism: Hyphomicrobiales bacterium; assembly: GCA_043741595.1. Taxonomy (GTDB): domain Bacteria; phylum Pseudomonadota; class Alphaproteobacteria; order Rhizobiales; family Kaistiaceae; genus DASZQY01. The sequence continues at coordinate 10,093 of JAYTZZ010000014.1, forward strand.
CCGCGCCCAACGCCTCGGCTTGCGCCGGTGACCACCTGCAATCTTGCCGCTGAGTTTGGCCACGACGGCGCCCCCGGTTGATCCTTCGTTGGCGATAGCGCGCCAAACCGATTTCAGCAACGATTTGAACAGGCCCGGTTTGTTCGCGCCGCCCGGTTAGACGACGTTCTGCTCGGCCAGCGGTTCGCCGCGCTCCACGCGCTCATACGCGAGCGGCGACAAATCGAGCGAAGCGTATCGCCCGCCCATGATGAGTTCGGCGAGACCGCGCCCCACAGCGGGTGCCTGCTGCAAGCCATGGCCTGAAAAGCCGGTGGCGATCAACAAATTCGGATAGTTGGGCGGCGGCCCGACGATGGCGTTCGCGTCGAACGTGTTGAGATCGTAGTGCCCCGCCCATGCACGCCCCGGCTTGATCCGCTCGAACGGCGGAACCCGCGCGGCAAGCACCGGCCAGATCGTTTCCTCGAAGAACGCGTGGTCGACGTCGAAGTCGGTCGCCTCCGGGTCGCGATCTGGAGAGGGTGAACCGCCACAGATGTAGACGTCGCCTTCCGGCCGGACGTAGACGCCGCTTGGATCGATGAGGAGCGGGAAGCCGGGCAGGGGTTCGCGGCAGGTGAACGTGAACACGAACCGCTTCTTCGCCTCGACCGGGAGTCGGATACCGAGATCGGCGATCAGCTTCGGAGTTTCGGTGCCGGCAGTCACTGCGACAATCCCCGCCGACAGCACGGTGCCGTCGGTAAGGCGCACGCCATCGACGCCATCCCCGTTGCGCTCGATAGCGACGACCTCACCGGTCACGAATTCGACGCCGAGCGAACGCGCCTTGCGGCGAAAGGCCTGCATCAACCGATAGCCGTCAAACCAGCCTTCGCCGCTCCGCCCGAAGCCGCCGGCCGCGATACCCTCCGTCGAGATGTACGGGAAACGCGCCGTCAGGCCTGCTTTGTCGAGATACAGAATGTCGGCGCCATGGGCGACCTGCACGGCGTGATTCGCCTCCAGCCCCCCTGCGCCCTCCGGTGTCGCAAGAAACAGGTACCCGCCTTCGTGTAGCCCGACGTCGGGGCGTTCGCCGTCGACCTCGAGGACTTCGCCGATCGCGCGCAGGAATGCGATGCCGTAAAGCGAAATGAGGATGTTCACCGGCGTCGAGAACTGCTGTCTGATCGAGCCAGCCGAGAGCGCCGTCGCTGCGTATCGGAACGTCGGGTCCTTCTCGATGAGGAGCACCCGTCCGCCGAAGCCGGCAGCCGCCAGGTGATAGGCGAGCGAAGCGCCATGCACGGCGCCGCCGACGATGATCACGTCATGGGCCATGCGTGATCCTAGCCGATCGGCGCCAGTGGCCGGTCGATCGCTTCTCGGAGCGCGAACTTCGATTCTATGCGTGCGACGCCGGGCAGGTGTCCAAGCACGTTGGCGTGCAGCCGCTCGAAGTCGGGGAGGTCGCGAACGACGATATGGATGAGATAGTCGCTCGACCCGGACATCAGGTGGCAGGAAAGAACGTTGGGGCAGTCGGCCAGACCCGCTTCGAAGGCGCGCAGCGTGTCGTCGTTCTGTCGCTCCAGCGTTATTTCCACGAAGATATTGATTCCGAGTCCGACGGCGACGGGATCCAGCATGGCGCGGTAGCTGCGGATCGCCCCTGACGATTCCAGCGCCTGCAGACGGCGGGTGCACGCCGAAGGCGAAAGCCCCACCCGGCCGGCGAGATCTACGGCCGTCAGCCGGCCATTGCCGGCAAGCGCCGTCACGATTTTTCTGTCGAAATCATCCATGCATGAAAACACTGAAAACATGATAAGAATAGCTACTATAGTGCGATACAGCACGAAAGATAGCACAAGAATGCATGGAAGCAGCTGGAATTTCGCGTTATAGTGCACGAGATACAACGTGAACTATTGGGGAGCTCCCATGCTCGTCGGCGTTCCGAAGGAAATCAAACAGAGCGAATTTCGTGTCGGGCTGACCCCGGCTGCGGTCGGCGAATACGTGGCCCATGGTCATGAGGTTCTCGTAGAACCGGGGGCCGGCGCCGGCATCGGAGCCATTGACGCCATCTACCGCGCCGCCGGCGCGAAGATCGCCACCGACGCGGCCGAGGTCTTCGCCAGGGCGGACATGATCGTCAAGGTCAAGGAGCCGCAGCTCGTCGAGTGGAAGCAGCTCCGCCCCGGCCAGATTCTTTTCACCTATCTCCATCTCGCCGCCGACGCTCCTCAGGCGCGCGGCTTGATGGCATCTGGTGTCACGGCCGTTGCGTACGAGACCGTCACTGACGCGCGCGGGCATCTGCCGCTGCTCGCTCCGATGAGCGAGGTCGCCGGCCGCCTTTCAGTACAGGCCGCCGCCACCGCGCTGCAGAAAGCCACCGGCGGGCGCGGCATCCTGCTTGGCGGCGTTCCGGGCGTCCAGCCGGGCAAGGTGGTCATCATCGGTGGCGGTGTCGTAGGTACCCACGCTGCCAGCGTTGCTGCCGGCATCGGCGCCACGGTCACTGTCCTCGACAGATCGCTTCCGCGGCTCCGCGAACTCGACGATATGTTTGAAGGCCGCGTCGTCACACGGTACGCGACCCGCGGCGCCTTGGCCGAGGAAGTCGCCGGCGCCGATGCGGTCATCGGAGCCGTGCTGGTTCCGGGTGCCACCGCCCCGAAGCTGGTCACTCGGGCGATGCTTGTCACAATGAAGCCGGGTGCCGTCCTCGTTGATGTCGCCATCGATCAGGGCGGCTGTTTTGAGACTTCACATCCGACCACCCATCTCGACCCGACCTTTGTCGTCGATGGCATTGTCCACTACTGCGTCGCCAACATGCCGGGCGCCGTGCCGCTTACCTCCAGTGACGCCCTCAACCACGCCACGTTGCCGTTTGGCCTTGCGCTTGCCGACCACGGCCTTGCCGCGATTGCGTCCGATCCCCACCTTCGCGACGGCCTCAACGTTCACGCCGGCCGCATCACCCACAAGGCGGTCGCCGAGAGCCTGAACCTCGAATTCGCCGATCCCGATCGGCTGATGGCGGCGTAAGACCGCCACGGCTGGTGAACTTGGGGCCTGCTCGCAAGAGCGGGCTCTTTCTTTTTTGGGAACCGGCAAGGGTTGCGATCAACGCCCGTTCGTTTAGAGAGTGCGCCATGACTCCTGCGATCACACTCCCCAACGACATCGATCTGATCGACGCTCTTGTTGCTGCCGCTATCGCCGCCGGCGAAATCATCATCACCGTCCGCAACGGCGGTCTTTCGGTTGAGAAAAAGACTGACCATTCCCCCGTGACCGAGGCCGATCGCGCAGCCGAGGCGATCATCGCCGAGCGGCTCGCTGAAATCGCGCCTGACATCGCGGTGATTGCCGAAGAGGCGGTGTACGAAGGCCGCATCCCGGAGGTGGGCAACGCGTTCTTCCTGGTCGATCCGCTCGACGGCACGCGCGAGTTCGTGAAAGGCGGCAACGACTTCACTGTCAACATCGGCCTCATCCGCGACGGCAAGCCTGTGGTAGGGGTCATCTTCGTTCCAGCGACCGGCAAGCTCTATGGCGGCGCCGTCGGCGAAGGCGCTTGGCGCGCCGAAGTCGCGAACGGCGTCGTCGGGGAAAAACGCCCGATGCATGTTCGTCCCGCGCCACAGGGCCCGATCGACGTCGTCGCCAGTAAATCGCACCGCACGAAAGAGACCGACGCATTCATCGCCCGCTTCGAGGTTGGACACCTCGTCTCGGCCGGGTCATCGGTCAAGTTCTGCGTCATCGCCGCCGGCGAGGCCGATTTGTACCCACGCATGGGCACTACGATGCAATGGGACACCGCGGCGGGGGAGGCGATCCTTCGCGCCGCAGGCGGCAAGGTGGTCACAATCGAGGGCACGCCGTTGACCTACGGGCCGAACGGCTTCGGTGACGAAGCCTTCCGCAATCCGTGGTTCATCGCCACCGGCGGTATGGATCCCCTCCCGGCCTGAGGTGGGCGCGGTGGGCGGGGATGCGGCGCGAGGCAACCCATTCCAACGATTGGCC
>JAYTZZ010000015.1:0-6239 GCA_043741595.1 Hyphomicrobiales bacterium
ATTGATTCTCGAAGGCGGTCCGCCGCAGCACATCATGCTGCCCGTGAAGCTCATCGTCCGCGGAACGACCGCGGCGCCACGGCGTTGACCCCGCTTTAACCAGCCGCCGCCATAGTCGGCCCTTCGGGGATTTGTGTGTGGCGTAGGAGTGGGTGTATGCGCGATCGCGCAAGCGGCGCCGGGCGAAAGTTGCTCGGCAAGGGCCTTATCGGCCTCGGAGTTCTGGCGGTCGCAGCCCTCCTCATTGTCAACGAAAAGCACGCCGCGGCATCTTCACCGACAATTCCAGAGCCCATCACCGAGGCCCGGCCCCCCCTTACGCTGGGCAAGAGCGGCATGCCCATCCCCCGTTTCGTCAGCCTGAAGGCGGGGCGCGTCAACGTGCGGGTCGGTCCGGGCGAGGACTACAAGGTCTCGTGGGTCTTCACCAAGCCAGCCTTGCCGGTCGAGGTCATTCAGGAGTTCGACACCTGGCGCCGTGTCCGCGATTCCGATGGTGCGGTCGGCTGGGTGTTCCACAGCCTGCTTTCCGGCAAGCGCACCGCGGTGGTGACGCCGTGGGCGAGCGGCGACCCGCATCCCATCCGTGCCAAGGCGTCAGCCGATGCCGCGGTTACGGCCTACCTGCAGCCGGGGGTGATGGCGAGCATCGATCGCTGCCGGGGCGGCTGGTGCGATCTTTCGGGAACGGGGTTCTCCGGCTGGATCGAGCAGAGCCAGCTCTGGGGCGTCTATCCCGACGAAGAGGTCGACTAGGCAGTCGACTGAGGCAAGGGCTCTGCTAGCCTGCCTTCGATGATCTACACGATCGGCATCCGCTTGAAATACGAACGCGCGTTCGCGGCGGGGCCGGTGGTCAAGCGCGGTCGCGGCAACAATCCCGACGGCACGCTTTATCTTGGCGGCTTCGCCTTCGAAACGGCAGAAGACGCCAGGCACTTCCTTGTCTCGAAGGGGCTGACCGGCACGCACATGGTCATGGGTGTGCTCGCCGATTGGGAGCGCGACACGGATATCCGTGATGGCAAACCCTATCGCCATCTTCTCCGCGATGCGGACGTGATGAAGCTTTGACTAGGCCCGAATGCGACGGAGCCGCACGACGACGTCGATGCGGCTGATCTCGTAACCGGGAGGCGCCTCGGGCACGCGGCCGACGCCCATCTGACCCGCCGGGATATCCATCACCACATTGTCGTCCTCGACGAAGAAGTGGTGATGTTCCGACGTGTTGGTGTCGAAGTAGGTCTTCGACCCATCGACAGCCACTTCGCGCAGCAGGCCCGCTTCGGTGAACTGATGCAGCGTGTTGTAGATGGTGGCGAGCGAAACCGGCACGCGCTGCACCGTCGCTTCGTCGTGAAGACTCTCCGCAGAGATATGGCGGTTGCCGTGGGTGAAGAGGATCTCTGCAAGCGCCATGCGTTGGCGGGTTGGCCGGAGCCCCGACTGGCGCAGCATCGAGCGAAGCTCGGGCCGCGTAAGAGGGGGATTCGTAAGGGTGTGCTCGTTCATCGTCGTCTTTCTAAAACGGCCGGCGTTCAAGGCGCTGGTGTTTGGGCGACAAGTTCATGGTGACTATAAATTGGCCTCGTCGCTCACGCAACGAAACCGACTTATCTTCTGCCGGTGACGCGCCCGGATTGCAACGTCCCGGACTTGTGGCGGCTAACCGCTCCCTCGATCAGGCGAAAACTGGCGATGGAACTCGCGAGAATGGCGGGAGAGCGCCATTTTGGAGCCTCCCTCTTGTAGCGACAATGGGGATGCTATGTTAAGAGGGCTCCCGCACGGGGTATTTCTACCATGCGCGCATTGATGCGCGGCACAACCGATGCGGACAACGGATGACACTCGCCAGGTCTGAGAAATCTGAAGCCATCGACGAGCGGGCTTCGTCTTACGACTACGAAGCGCTTCTCTCTTGCGGCCGGGGAGAATTGTTCGGCCCGGGCAACGCCCAATTGCCGCTGCCGCCCATGCTGATGTTCGACCGCATCACCTCGATCGGCGAGGACGGCGGTGAACACGGCAAGGGCCACATTCGCGCCGAACTGGACGTGCGGCCGGACCTCTGGTTCTTCGCATGTCATTTCAAGGGCGATCCGGTAATGCCCGGCTGTCTCGGGCTCGATGCACTCTGGCAGATGCTCGGGTTCTTTCTGGGCTGGATCGGCGGACAGGGCAGGGGCCGCGCGCTGCAAGCCGGCGAAGTGAAATTCTCCGGGATGGTGCTGCCCACGGCCAAGATTGTCGAATACGGCGTGGATTTGAAGCGCGTGCTGAAGTCGAAGCTGGTGCTGGGCATCGCCGACGGCTGGCTGAAGGTCGACGGGACCACTATCTATAAGGCGTTGGACCTGAAGGTCGGCCTGTTCAAGGGTGCGGCCGAACCTGAGCTGGCGGGCGGATAAGTCCAGCGAGCTGAGCCAGCTGCATAGCCGGACGATTGGGGAAAGCTTGAGATCATGAAACGGGTTGTGGTGACCGGCATGGGTATCGTCTCCTCTATCGGAAACTCGACCCAAGAAGTCATGGCGAGCCTCCGCGAAGCGAAGTCCGGTATCTCCGCCGCCGAGGAGTATGCCCGTCTCGGCTTCCGCTGCCGCGTTCACGGCGCCCCCGATCTCGATCCCTCGACCATGGTCGACCGCCGTGCCATGCGCTTCCACGGCCGCGGCACCGCGTGGAACCATGTCGCCATGGATCAGGCGATCCAGGATTCCGGACTCGAAGCCAACGACATTTCCAACATCCGCACCGGCATCATCATGGGCTCGGGCGGCCCCTCGACCCGTACCATCGTTGAAGCCGCCGACATCGCCCGCGAGAAGGGGCCGAAGCGCGTCGGACCGTTCGCCGTACCAAAGGCGATGTCGTCGACTGCCTCGGCGACTCTCTCCACCTGGTTCAAGATCAAGGGTGTCAGCTACTCGATCTCGTCCGCCTGTTCCACCTCCAGCCATTGTATCGGCAACGCCGCCGAGATGATCCAGATGGGCAAGCAGGATGTAATGTTCGCCGGCGGCTGCGAGGATCTCGATTGGACGATGTCGGTACTCTTCGACGCGATGGGCGCCATGTCGACGCATTTCAACGACACCCCGGCCAGGGCGTCGCGCGCCTACGACCTGAACCGCGACGGCTTCGTCATCGCCGGCGGCGCCGGCGTCGTCGTGCTGGAGGAACTGGAGCACGCCAGGGCGCGCGGTGCCCGCATCTACGGCGAACTGATCGGCTACGGCGCCACCTCGGACGGCTTCGACATGGTCGCACCGTCGGGCGAGGGCGCCGAGCGCTGCATGCGGCTGGCGCTGCAGACCGTCCACGACAAGATCGACTACATCAACCCGCATGGCACCTCGACTCCAGCCGGCGACGGGCCGGAGATCGACGCCATCCGCCGCGTTTTCGGCTCGGGCGAGAAGTCGCCGCCGATCGCTTCGACCAAGTCGCTGACCGGCCATTCGCTGGGCGCGACCGGCGTGCAGGAAGCGATCTACTCGCTGCTGATGATGAACAACGGTTTCATCTGCGAGAGCGCCAACATCGACGAACTTGATCCGGCGTTCGCCGACATGCCGATCGTGCGCCAGCGGATGGACAACGTTGAGGTCAACACGGTGCTGTCGAATTCGTTCGGCTTTGGCGGCACCAACGCCACGCTTGTGCTGCAACGATACAACGGCTGACGGGCCGGAACGGGGCGAGTACATGGCCACGGGGCTAATGACCGGCAAGCGCGGCCTCATCATGGGGGTCGCTAACGATCATTCCATCGCCTGGGGGATCGCCAAGCGCCTCGCCGAGCACGGCGCTGAGCTGGCCTTTACCTATCAGACTCCGCAGCTCGGCAAGCGCGTTCACCCGTTGGCGAAATCGATTGGCTCAGACTTCGTTTTGCCCTGCGATGTCGGATTGAAGCCGGACTCCGGCGACCCTCTCTCGCTCTCCTCCGCAATGACCGCGCTTGCCGGACGCTGGCCGACGATCGATTTCGTCGTCCACGCCATCGCCTTCTCCGACAAGAACGAACTGAAGGGGCGCTACGCCGACACGACGCGCGAAAACTTCAGCCACACGCTGGTGATCTCGTGCTTTTCCTTCACCGAGGTCGCGCGCTATGCCGCGCCGCTGATGAAGAATGGCGGCGCCATGCTGACCCTTACCTTCGGCGGCTCGAGCCGCGTCATGCCCAACTACAACGTCATGGGCGTCGCCAAGGCGGCACTGGAAGCGTCGGTCCGCTACCTCGCCGTCGATTTCGGTGGCGACAACATCCGCGTCAACGCTATCTCGGCTGGCCCGGTGCGCACGCTCGCCGGCGCCGGCGTCGCCGACGCGCGGCTGATGTTCAACTACCAGAAGCGAAACGCTCCGCTGAGACGCACGGTCGCGATCGAGGAGATCGGCAACACGGCGGTCTATCTGCTCTCCGACCTCGGCACAGCCGTTACCGGCGAGATCCACTATGTCGACTCCGGCTACAACATCATGGCCATGCCGCACCTCGACGAGCTCAAGGCAGCGGAAGCGGTCGAAACCGAAGACGAGGCGGCCGAGTAGGTCAGAGTGTCTTCTGCATGAAGACGAGGTCGAGCCAGCGGTTGAACTTGAAGCCCACCTCGGGCATGCGGCCGGTTTCCGTGAAGCCGAACTTGGCATGCAGCTTCAACGAGGCGAGGTTATCGCCGGCGATTCCCGCGATCATCACATGCTTGCCGAGATCGCGAGCCCGTTCGATCAGCGCATCGAGGAGCGCCGATGCGACTCCCCGACGGCGGATACCCTCCAGCACGTAGACGGAATGCTCAACGGAGAAGCGGTAGCCGTCGAAGGCGCGGAAATCGCCGAACGAGCCGTAGCCCACGACGACCGCTTCCTCTTCGGCGACGAGCACCGGGTAGTTCTGCTTCTGTCGCCCCTCGAGCCACGCCCGCCGGTTGTCGACATCGACCACCGCGTCGTTCCAGATGGCCGTCGTTTTGGCGACGGCGTCATTGTAGATGGCGGCGATCGCCTGAAGGTCGGCGATTGCCGCCGGGCGTATGATGACAGTCATCGGCTTTTTCCGGAGCAAACCTCGAAAATCAACCGCAAATTGCCAGAAACCGAGGGCTGCCGCCACGTGGGCCGAGTTTTCCCCCGCGGGGCCTCTTGGAGCATTAGAGCGAAATGCCAGCGGTGCTAAAGTCGGTAGTGTTCAAGGAATGGGGTGGAGCACGGCACAATGAATCATCAGGCGCCCGGGAGTAAGACCCGACCGGTCCCCTCACTTCTCGATCAGACGCTCGGCGCGGCCGAGCGCGATGCTTCCACCGTTTCCAACGACGGCAAACCCGTCTATCGGCTGACCGAAGGCGTCACCTTCCACGAGGTTCCGACCCACATCGACGAGCGCGGCTCGGTGATCGAACTTTTCGACACGCGCTGGAACTGGCATCCGGACCCGCTGGTCTTCGCCCATTGTTTCACGGTGCGGCCGGGGTATGTGAAGGGCTGGGGCCTCCACGAGACACATGAGGACCGCTACTTCATCCTCTCGGGCGAAGTGCTGCTCGTGCTCTTCGACCCGCGCCCCGCCTCGTCCACGTGTGGCGAAGTCTGCAAGATTCACCTCTCCGAATACAATCGCCGCATCCTCAACATTCCGCGCAACGTCTGGCACGCCGAGCAGAACATCGGCGCCCGGGACGCCGTCGTGATAGACTTTCCGACCGCGCCCTACAAGCACGAGAATCCGGACAAGTTCCGCCTGCCGATCGACACGCCGCTCATCCCCTACTCCTTCGGCGACGCAAAGGGCTGGTGAGAGAGGCGGCTGGGCTTTGTCCCGGCGGTTGGCCCGATGCCCGTCGCAACCGTCCTCATACCGACCCACAACCATGTCGAGACGCTCCGCTATTCGGTGGCCAGCGTTCTCGGGCAGACCCTCGCCGATCTTGAACTTTTCGTGGTCGGCGACGGCATCGGCGAAGCCACACGCGCCATTGTCGGCGAGCTCGCCGCCGGCGACCGGCGTCTAAGGCTCTTCGATTTTCCGAAGGGTGAGCGCAAGGGCGAACGCCTGCGCCACGAGGCGCTGAAAGAAGCGAAGGGGCGAATCGTTGCTTACCTCGGCGACGACGATCTCTGGATGCCGCACCACCTCGAGACGCTGGACACGCTTCTCCGCGAGATCGACTTCGCCAATACGGCGCACATCGGGCTGAACGAAAAGGGTCGGATGTTCTGGTTGG
>JAYTZZ010000016.1:0-6174 GCA_043741595.1 Hyphomicrobiales bacterium
CTCCGGCGTGTAGAGCGGAATGACGTGGTCGCCGACGGCCAGCGACGTAACGCCCTTCCCCACTTCGACAACGATGCCTGCACCCTCGTGTCCGAGGATCGTCGGAAAGAGCCCCTCGGGGTCGGCGCCCGACAGCGTGAACTCGTCGGTGTGGCAAATGCCGGTCGCCTTGATCTCGATCAGCACCTCGCCGGCTTTCGGACCGTCGAGGTCGACCTCGACGATTTCGAGCGGCTTCGCCTTCTCGAATGCGACCGCGGCACGCGTCTTCATCGCTCCCCCCGGAATGATCGTACAGGGATCAAGTCCCGACTTCGATCAACCGAGCGAGCATAACAGAATTCGCCTGCGGCTCTAAGGCCGCGTCTCCACTTCGAAATCCGAACGGGTCACGGCCGATCAGGGACGCGGGCCGCCACGACATAAGCGAGGACGATCTCTCGAACTTTTTCGTCACTTGGCCAGTCAGGCTCGCCGGACCCGTCGACCTCGATCGTTAGGTCTTCATAGCGAACCCCGACAAGCGGACGGCTGGGTAGGTCCTGAGGCCACGCCTTTAAGCGCAATTGTATCCATTTGCTTTTGGCGGGCAGTCCGAGTTGCTCCTTTGGAATACCAAGCTCGAGGAAAATCAGGCGATCCGGAATGCCATCCTGATTTGGCCACGCGGAGCTAGAGGCGAAGTTGTGGAACCGGTACCAATGCATGCCGAGACGAATGATCTTATCGGAAACCGAACCCGACAGTTCTCTGATGAGAGCATTTCGCTGCTTCGCCGGCATGAAGTCCGTAACAATGCGAACCGGCCAAAGGAACGGCATCGTCCGGCCAAGGGCGAGATCGAATGCGGCTTTGCCAAAGTAGACCGGCGCTGCTGCCGTCGCGATGATGAGCAGCCACCGCACAAGGGTGAGAGATGGCGCTCTACTAGCGACGATCGCAACAAACGGCACAAGCCCGAAAAGGACAGGACCTTCACCGAATATGTGCGACTTTGCCCATATGCTCGTTGGCCCGAATAGGTCGGTGTCAAAGACAAGTGAAGGCACCGCGAACGTGGCGGCATGCCCCAAGACTTCGATGCGCGCCGGCACCCCGCTTCGTAGGACGCGACGGTGCACGACCGCCGCGATCAGCACGCAGATCACAACGATCGCGACTGATACGTATTGGCTCGAGTGGGAAGCCGATTCGCCAAGCCCGAAGAGGAACGGGAAGGTTAGGACCAGCAACACACCGAGGGCACCAAGAAGCGCAAGCTGTGCCAGACAAACGCGGACTACTGCTGAGCGATTTATGAGGCCGGTGATCACAATTGCGTAGGCAAGGACAGAGAAGAAATAGAACCCCACGTGGGATTGAAAAATTGGCGCGTAAAAGGCGTAAAATGAGTGTGGATGACCAAAATCCGACAATCCGAGCACATAGAGGGCGGGCCCGAATACCAGCGCAATTGCCGCAAGGAGGGCGCCGAACAATCGCGGGGGATCGCGCTGCATAAGATGCTCCAACGACCGCACTCCGCTGTGCAGAGAATCGTGACCAAACTTCAACCAAAGCGAGCATAGGGAGCGGGCGAATGCAAGAAGGCCCAGTCCGGGCCCTCACACGGTAACGTCCGGCGGCGAGCGCTAAGCCGCCTTGCCCTTGCCGGTCTTCCCGCCTTCGACGCGGGGCAGGAAGAGGAGTTTGTCGGTGCCGCCGGTGATCCTGACGCGTGCGCCATCCGGAATCTCGCCGGCGAGAATCTTGTCGGCGAGTGGATCCTGCACTTCGCGCTGTATGACGCGCTTCAACGGCCGCGCGCCGTAAACCGGGTCGTAACCCTTCTCGGCAAGCCAGCTCCGCGCCGACTCGTCGAGGTCGAGCGTGACCTTGCGATCCTCAAGCAGCTTCGCGAGTCGCGCGAGCTGGATGTCGACGATCTGCGCCATGTCGCGCCGCTTCAGGCGGTGGAACAGGATGATGTCGTCGAGCCGATACAGGAACTCCGGCCGGAAGTGTGCGCGCACCATGTCCATGACCGGGGCGCGCACCGCATCGACATCCTCGTTTTCACCAAGGTTGGCAAGGAACTCGCCGCCGAGGTTCGAGGTCATGACGATAAGCGTATTGCGGAAATCGACTGTCCGCCCTTGCCCGTCCGTCAGCCGCCCGTCGTCAAGCACCTGCAATAACACGTTGAAGACATCCGGGTGCGCCTTCTCGATCTCGTCGAAGAGGATTACCTGATACGGCCGGCGGCGGACGGCTTCAGTAAGCGCACCGCCCTCCTCGTAGCCGACGTAGCCCGGTGGCGCGCCGATCAGGCGGGCAACCGAGTGCTTCTCCATGTACTCCGACATGTCCATGCGGAGCAGCGCCTGCTCGTCGTCGAACAGGAATTCCGCCACCGCCTTGGTGAGCTCGGTCTTGCCGACGCCGGTCGGCCCAAGGAACATGAATGATCCCGTCGGCCGGTGCGGATCCTGCAGGCCGGCGCGGGCACGCCTGACCGCGGTCGCCACCGCATGCACGGCTTCCGCCTGGCCGACGACGCGCTTGGCGAGTTCGTCTTCCATGCGCAGCAGCTTGTCGCGCTCGCCTTCCAGCATCCTGTCGACCGGAATGCCGGTCCAGCGCGAAACCACCTGTGCGATGTGATCGGGCGTCACCGCCTCTTCCATCATATCGCCGGCGACCCGCTCATGCTCTTCGGCCGCCTTCATCTGGCGCTCTAGATCCGGAATTCGGCCATAGGCAAGTTCGCCGGCCTTGGCGAGATCGCCGGTCCGCTGGGCGCGGTCGAGTTCCGCCCGCGCCTGATCGAGCTGCTCCTTGATCTTGTTGGCGGAGGCGAGCTTCTCCTTCTCGGCCATCCATTTGCCGGTGAGTGCGTTCGACTGCTCCTCGAGATCGGCGAGTTCCTTCTCCAGTCGCACCAGCCGATCCTTCGACGCCGTGTCGGTTTCCTTGCGGAGCGCCTCGCGCTCGATCTTGAGTTGCATGACGCGCCTGTCGAGTTCGTCGAGCGCTTCGGGCTTGGAATCGACCTGCATGCGGAGCCGCGACGCGGCCTCGTCCATGAGATCGATCGCCTTGTCGGGCAAGAAGCGATCCGCGATGTAGCGGTTCGACAGTGTCGCGGCGGCGACGATCGCGGAATCGGTGATGCGCACGCCGTGGTGCAGCTCGTACTTCTCCTTGAGGCCGCGGAGGATCGAGATGGTGTCTTCGACGGTCGGCTCGCTGACGAAGATCGGCTGGAAGCGCCGCGCAAGCGCCGCGTCCTTCTCGACATACTTCCGGTATTCGTCGAGCGTGGTCGCGCCGACGCAGTGGAGGTCGCCGCGGGCGAGCGCGGGCTTGAGCAGGTTGGAGGCATCCATCGCCCCGTCCGCCTTGCCGGCGCCGACGAGAGTATGCATCTCGTCGATGAACAGGATCACGTTGCCTTCCGCCGACATGATCTCGTTGAGGACGGCTTTCAGCCGCTCCTCGAACTCGCCGCGATACTTGGCGCCGGCAATCAAAGCGCCGAGGTCGAGGGCAAGAAGCTTCTTGTCCTTCAGGCTCTCCGGCACGTCGCCGTTGACGATGCGAAGCGACAGACCTTCGGCAATCGCTGTCTTGCCGACACCTGGCTCACCGATGAGTACGGGATTGTTTTTGGTGCGACGGGCGAGCACCTGAATTGTGCGGCGGATCTCCTCGTCGCGGCCGATGACCGGGTCGAGCTTTCCGTCGCGCGCTGCTTGTGTCAGGTCGCGGGTGTATTTCTTGAGGGCATCGTACTGGCTTTCGGCTGAAGCCGAATCGGCGGTGCGGCCCTTGCGGATTTCTTCGATGGCACCGTTCAGGGTTTGCGGCGTGACACCGGCGTCCTGGAGGATTTTCGCAGTGCCGGCGTCCTTCTCCATTGCCAAGGCGAGCAGCAGGCGCTCAACGGTGACGAACGAGTCACCGGCCTTCTTGGCGATCTTCTCGGCGGTGTCGAAAACCTTGGCGGTTGGAGGCGCAAGATATATCTGGCCCGAGCCACCGCTGACCTTGGGTAACGCGGCCAGCGCGCGTTCGGTCGCGGCAAGCGCATCGCGCGATCGCCCGCCGGCGCGTTCGATCAGCCCGGCGGCAAGCCCCTCGGAGTCGTCAAGAAGCACCTTGAGGATGTGCTCAGGCGTGAATTGCTGGTGACCGGCGGCCAGCGCCCCGGTCTGAGCGGACTGCACGAAACCCCGCGCGCGCTCGGTGTATTGGTCGAAGTTCATTGTCCCGTCCTTTTCCCGGCTCAAAAGCCACCGTCCGCGTAGCGGCCCGGCGGTCCCTTGCTTCCGTGTGGCCGCCAAACCCGGCGACCCCAGCCCCCTTACGGGCGATCCCTCCTCCTAGAAATAGGGAGCCAGTATTGCCTCCGGAAGGGGCGCCTCATTGACCATGGTCAATATTTTGCACCGGTTGGACACTCGCCCCTCGGCTTGACGGACCGCGGCTGCTCAGGCTCCTTGCCAAGATGCCTACCATCTCCGCCCTCTACCGCTATCCCGTCAAAGGCCTTTCCCCAGAGTCGTTAAAAAACGTCGCGCTGACGACAGGAGAGACCATTCCATTCGACCGCTGTTGGGCCATCGAGAACGGGCCTTCCGGCTTCGATCCCGCCGCGCCGCGTACGTTGCCCAAAATCGCTTTCCTCATGCTGATGCGCAACGAGCGGTTGGCGGAATTGAAGACGCAGTTCAACGACAGGACGCGAACCTTGACGATCCGCCAAGACGGCGCGCCTGTCGCCGAGGGAAATCTCGATACCGCCGATGGGCGGCAGAGCATCGAGGCGTTCTTCGATGATTTTGAGGCCGATGAACTCCGCGGCCCGACGAAAGTGTTGGAGGCGCCCGGCTTCTCGTTTTCCGATGTTGCCGCCAAGGTCGTCTCCCTGACCAACCTCGAGACCGTGCGCGCCATCGGCCGCGAGATCGGCGCCGAGGTCCACCCACTCCGCTTTCGCGGCAACGTCCATGTCGAGGGACTGCCGGCGTGGGACGAATTCGGCTGGGTGGGTCGGCGCGTCGCCGCAGGCAATGTGATCTTCGAGGTAATGAAACGCATCGAACGGTGCGCCGCGACCAACGTCGATCCGGATTCCGGGGCGCGCAACCTCACGATACCTGCAAGCCTGCTGCAGGCTTACGGCCACGCCGACTGCGGCATCTATTTGAAGGTCGTGGCCGGCGGCATTGTCTCGGTCGAAGACGAGATCAGGCTGGCCTGATCCCGAAGCCGTAACGGTTAGTCGTCGCCCTGAACGTCCTGACCGCCGCCGTCACCCTGCTGATCGGCCTGTGGGACGGGCTCGCCAGCGCTAGCGTTGCGATCACCGCTGTACTGGTCACGGAACGGACGCCGGCGCCGGTGACGGGGATTGTTGCCGCCCGGTCCCTGACCGCCGCCCTGGCCCCGGTTGTCGTCACCGCGTTGCTCACCCTGCGGATTTCCTTCGAGCCGGGGTTGGTCTTGATTGCCCTGATTCGGAGCAGCACCGCTTTCGCCGTTAACAACGGGAGGTGCTTGGTCGGGAATGCCGTAGGCGACGTGACCGCCACCTTGCTGCCCGCCCTGCTGACCACCACCCTGTTGGGGACGATTACCCTGATAGTTGTTGTTGCCCTGATAATTGTTGTTGCCGCCGTAGTTCGAATTGGAGTTATCGCGATAGCCGGGGTTGCCGTTGTTGTTGGCATTGTAGCCACCGACGTTTCCATCGCGGTCTTCACCCTCGTCATCGCCGTCGCCATCGTCGTTGCGATAGATCTGTTGCGGCTGCGGCATCTGCGCCTGTGCCGCCGCGACGATGCGGTAGTAGTGCTCGGCGTGCTGGAGATAGTTCTCGCCGGCTACACGATCGCCGCTCGACTGCGCGTCACGGGCGAGCTGTACGTATTTCTCGGCTACATGAAGCGCAGTGCCGCGTATCTTCACATCGCCGCCGTTGCTCTCGTAAGAGCGCTGCAAGGGATTGGGTCCCTTGCGGTTGCGGTTCCGCATGCGGTTCTTATTATTGTTGTTGTTGTGATTGTGGTTAGGCTGTCCTTGCCTCATGCGCAGGCTCTCTTTGAAAGCGAACCGAAATGGTTCGGGTATGACCCCCGTCCGTTTCCCGCCCCATTGCGGTGACGTCCGGAATCGCCGCGGTATCCGGCA
>JAYTZZ010000017.1:0-6132 GCA_043741595.1 Hyphomicrobiales bacterium
AAGGCCTGTCCGTGCTCGAGTACTTCAACTCGACCCACGGCGCCCGCAAGGGTCTCGCTGACACGGCGCTGAAGACGGCCAACTCCGGCTATCTGACGCGACGTCTCGTCGACGTGGCGCAGGATTGCATCGTTACAGAGCCGGATTGCGGCACGACCGCGGGGCTCAGGATGCAGGCCGTTGTCGATTCCGGCACCGTAATGGCCACGCTCGGCCTTCGCGTCCTCGGCCGCACCGCGGCGGAAGACGTCATTGCGCCGGCGACCGGCAAGGTCGTCATCCCTGCCGGGCGGACGATCGATGAACGTGATGTGGAGAAGATCGAGGGCGCCAACGTTCAGGCGTTCCGCATTCGCTCGGTGCTGACCTGCGAGACCAAGAACGGGGTGTGCGCCAAGTGCTACGGGCGCGACCTTGCTCGCGGCACGCCGGTAAACCTCGGCGAAGCGGTCGGCGTCATCGCGGCGCAGTCGATCGGCGAGCCGGGCACCCAGCTCACCATGCGCACCTTCCACATCGGCGGGACGGCGCAGGTGGTCGATCAGTCGACGCTCGAGTCGAGCTTCGAGGGCAAGATCGAGATCCGCAACCGCAACATCGTGAAGGACTCCGAGGGCCGCAACATCGCTATGGCCCGCAACATGCAAATCGTCATCGTCGACCGCGACGGGACGGAGCGCGCCTCCAACCGCGTCACCTTCGGCTCCAAGATGTTGGTCGAGGACGGCGACAAGGTGAAGCGCGGTCAGCGAATGTCGGAATGGGATCCTTACACCCGTCCGATCATCTCGGAAGTCGACGGCGTCGTCGCCTTCGAGGATCTCATCGATCGGCTGTCGGTCTCGGAAGCGACCGATGAGTCGACCGGTATCACCAAGCGCGTGGTCATCGACTGGCGGGCAAATCCGCGCAGCAGCGATCTCAAGCCGACGATTCTGGTCAAGGGCAAGGACGCCAAGTCGCGTAAGAGCGGTCGCGGTGGCGCGGAAGCGCGCTACTTGCTGCCGGTCGAGACGATCTTGTCGGTCGAGCCGGGCGCCGAGGTGAAGGCGGGCGACGTGCTGGCGCGTATCCCAATGGAAAGCGCCAAGACGCGCGACATCACCGGCGGCTTGCCGCGGGTGGCGGAGCTGTTCGAGGCACGGCGTCCGAAGGATCACGCGATCATCGCCGAGTCCGGGGGAACGGTTCGCTTCGGCCGCGACTACAAGAACAAGCGCCGCATCATCATCGATCCGGTGGAGGATGGCGCCGAGCCGGTCGAGTACCTGATCGCCAAGGGCAAGCCCTTCCATCTGCAGGAAGGCGACGTGGTGGAGAAAGGTGACTACATCGTCGAAGGCAATCCGGCGCCGCACGACATTCTGGCGATCAAGGGGATCGAGGCGCTCGCTGCGTACCTCGTCAACGAGATACAGGACGTCTACCGGTTGCAGGGCGTGACCATCAACGACAAGCACATCGAGGTCATCGTCCGGCAGATGCTGCAGAAGGTCGAGATCACTGACGCCGGGGAGAGCACCATGTTCCCAGGCGAGCAGCTCGACCAGATGGACTTCGAGGCGATGAACGCCAGGCTCGTTGATGAGGGCAAGAAGCCGGCGGTAGCGGTTCCAATCCTTCTCGGCATCACCAAGGCAAGCTTGCAGACGCGCTCGTTCTTCTCGGCGGCCTCGTTCCAGGAGACCACTCGCGTCCTCACGGAAGCGGCGGTTCAGGGCAAGGTCGATCCGCTGGAGGGCCTCAAGGAAAACATCATCGTTGGCCGCCTCATTCCAGCGGGCACCGGCGGGATGGTCCAGCGTATCCGCTCGGTTGCTACCCACCGCGACGAACTCATCGTCGAGGAACGCAAGAAGGTGGCGGAAGAGTCCGGCGACAAGGAAGCGATGGCGGAACTGGCGGAGCTTTCCGGGGCCGCCGAGTAAGCTTCACGTCCCACACAAATCAAAGGGCCGTCCCTCGGGGCGGCCCTTTTTCTTTGCACCTTGCCGTTGAGCCGGCGGCAGGGCATCGTTCTGGTGTCTGGTGGGGGCCGGGATGGGACCAGCGATGGCGCGCGCCGAATGGGCTCGAACGATGGGTGCGCGCGGATGACCCCCGGGCACCTCTGGCGGCGGAGCGGGGCAGGGTTCATGAAATGGGTCCGGCAGTCAACTTCGTGGCGAAGGGTTCTCGTTGCAACATCGCTGATTCTTCTGGGGATTGTTCCCGTCGCAGGCACCACAATTCCCGGCGGTTGGCGTTCTGAAAGTGTCAGCGGGCTTGGCGGCAGATCAACGCCACACGCCGAAGCGGACGTTGATCTCGAACTTGTTCTTGCGGTCGACGTCTCCGTCTCGATGCGTCCTGCCGAGTTGCTCGTTCAACGGCAAGGCTATGAGGCGGCGTTCCGTCGTCAGGAGGTGATTGACGCGATCCGCTCTGGCTCACTTGGCGCGATTGCCGTTGCCTATGTTGAGTGGGCAGGACCGAGCGATCAGTCGTTGATCGTGCCGTGGACAATACTGTCGAATGCCGAGTCCGTGCGCGCGTTTGCCGACAAGATCGTCGCCGCGCCGCTCGGCCCCAGTTTTAACTCGCCGCCATGGTTAATGGGGACGTCTATCTCAGGAGCCCTTCTTTTTGCGGGTGGCCTGTTTTCGGAAAGCCGCTCGCGCGACACTCGAAAGGTCATCGATATTTCTGGCAACGGTCCGAACAACAATGGGCCAGCGCTCGACAGCGCACGACGACAAGTGATCGACCGGGGCATAGTTATCAACGGGCTTCCGATCAATGGCGTGGCAGGAGCGTCGGACTTCCCAATCGATCTCTACTATGAGAATTGCGTCATAGGCGGGCCAGGAGCGTTCGCGATCCCGGTCCGCAACGCGGCTGCATTGGAAGAGGCAATCCGCCGGAAGCTCGTCCTTGAGATCGCCGAGCGGTGGCCACGAGTCGTTCCGGTGAGTTTTGCGCCAAACACACACGCGAGGATCGACTGCTCGATCAGCAGCGACGGAGGGGATGGCGCCGAACCGACGATTCGAACAATAGTGAAAGCTGGCGCGACAGGGTAAGCGTCGCGACTCACGCAAGGGATCAAAAAGGGCTGTCCCTCATTGCGGCCTTTTTTCTTTGCCTACCGTCTTACGGTCGGCACCAACGCCGCGATGGCAACGCCCATGAGAGCGACAATGCCGAGGGCGGCCGAGAGCCCATAGCCCTGGGCGATGAAGCCGAGGACCGGTGGAAAGACCAGGAAGCCGGAATAGCCGAGCGTCGTGACGGCGGCCACACCCATGCTCGGTGGGACACCGGGAGTGCGCGCCGCCGCGCTGAAGGCCACCGGCACAAGATTGGCGGCGCCGATGCCGACGATGGCGAAGCCGACAGCAGAGAGTACCGGCCACGGCGAGAGGACTGCGATGATCATCCCTGCCGCGGTCAGCAATCCCCCGCCGACGATCGTGACGAAGGCGCCCAGTCGCGCGACAACGAGGTCGCCCGTGAGCCGGCACACGACCATGGCGACCGAGAAGGCTGCATAACCGCTGGCGGAGGCAGCCAGATTCCAGTTCTTCACACTCGACAAGTAGAGGGCGCTCCAGTCGGTGACCGCGCCTTCTGCGGCGAATGCCAGGAAGCAGACAATACCGACCCCAAGAACGGCGAGACTCGGGAGGCTGAATCGGGGGCCCTTCACAGGCGGAGGTTGGCTGTGCCAGAGGTTGAATGCTGCGTAGATGCCAAGAGCGAGCAACACGACGGAAACCACTGCGCCCGCCGAGCCGTCTGCCAGACCAAAGCCGATGAGGACGCCGCCGATGATCGAGCCGCCTAGAGCACCCACGGAATAGAAGCCGTGAAAGGACGACATCGTCGGCCTGCCACGCGCCATTTCTACCTCCGAGGCCTGCGTGTTCATTGCGACGTCCAGCGCGCCCATTGCTGCGCCGAAGAAGAAGAGGCTGATGAACAGGAACGGCGTTGAACCCGAGAGGATCGCGATTGGGGCGAGGATTGGATACGCGATACCGAGAAACGCCGTTGGCGGGCGTGAGCTGAAGCGGGCGATTGCCGCTCCGGTCAGCGGCATGGTGATGACTGCGCCGATCGCCATCGTCAGCAGCGCCAGCCCTAGAACCGAGGGATCGATGCCAAGCCGCGCCTTTACAATCGGGATGTGGACGGCCCAGAGTCCTGTTCCCGCTCCGCAGACGACGAAGGAAATGGAGACGGCAATCCGAGCGCGAACGAGGGCGGTGGCGCGGCTAGCGCGTTGGCCGGGGGTCGTGTCCATTGTCGTTCCGTGAAAATCGAGGTGGGGCGGGGTGAGTCGCCTGCCTTTTAGGCGAGCGGCGAGTGTGGAACAATGCGATTCAAGGCGTACAACGGTCATCATTGGCCAAGGCTGGGCAGCCTTGCCAAAAACTGTGGCTTCCGGGGTTGACGCGGCGCAACCGAAACACTAGGTTCCGCGCGCTTTCGGCAGGTAGTAGGTCTTTTCTTCTGACGGCGCCTCGCTCGCAGAAACAGAAGTCCTAGACGCGGCTGAATCAGGCAACAGACGTTCGAAGTACATGATCGCGGCGACAGCCGTGATCCTCTGTTTTGAAGAGCGCCTCCCGCTAGAACGCGGGCGTGGCGCTCGCGGTTTCGTGCAAACGCGACCGTTCACGCGGAAGAAGACTGGGAAGAAAGACGAGTTCGAAAGGGCAGCATGCCGACTATCAATCAGCTCATCCGCAAGCCGCGCCTCGCTCCGGTCAGCCGCAGCAAGGTTCCGGCGATGCAGCAGAGCCCGCAGAAACGTGGCGTGTGCACGCGCGTCTATACGACGACGCCGAAGAAGCCCAACTCGGCGCTCCGCAAGGTTGCCAAGATTCGCCTGACCAACCAGTTCGAGGTCATCGGCTACATCCCAGGCGAAGGTCATAACCTCCAGGAGCATTCGGTGGTCATGATCCGTGGAGGCCGCGTCAAGGATCTTCCGGGCGTGCGCTATCACATTATTCGCGGTGTGCTCGATACCCAGGGCGTAAAAGACCGCAAGCAGCGCAGATCGAAATACGGAGCGAAACGACCCAAGTAAATTGGGTCGTTTTTTTAGTCTCTAGGACACCAGGACAAAGACGAGATGTCACGCCGCCACCGCGCCGAAAAACGGGAGATCACTCCCGACCCGAAGTTCAAGAACGATGTCGTGACGAAGTTCATGAACTCGGTGATGAGCCACGGCAAGAAGTCGGTTGCCGAGCAAATCGTCTATGGCGCCTTCGACATCATCCAGACGAAGACGAAGCAGGATCCGCTGGGCATCTTCCGCTCGGCGCTCGACAACGTCATGCCTTCGATCGAAGTTCGCTCGCGCCGCGTCGGTGGCGCCACCTATCAGGTGCCGGTGGAAGTTCGGCTCGATCGCCGTCAGGCGCTCGCCATCCGCTGGCTTTTGACCGCTGCTCGCGGTCGCAACGAAAAGACGATGATCGACAAGCTCTCGGGGGAGCTTCTCGATGCCGCCAACAATCGCGGCAACGCCGTCAAGAAGCGCGAAGACACGCACCGGATGGCGGAAGCCAACCGCGCCTTCTCGCATTACCGCTGGTAGAGATCGAAGAGCCCCGCGATGCCGCGCACCCACAAACTCGAGGACTACCGCAACTTCGGCATCATGGCGCACATCGACGCCGGCAAGACGACGACGACCGAGCGGATTCTCTATTACACTGGCAAGAGCCACAAGATCGGCGAAGTCCACGATGGCGCGGCCACGATGGACTGGATGGAGCAGGAGCAGGAGCGCGGCATCACGATCACGTCGGCCGCGACGACCGCTCTCTGGAACGGCAAGCGTCTCAACATCATCGATACGCCCGGCCACGTCGATTTCACGATCGAAGTCGAGCGGTCGCTGCGCGTCCTCGATGGCGCTGTGTGCGTTCTCGATTCCAACCAGGGCGTAGAACCTCAGACGGAGACCGTCTGGCGCCAGGGCGACAAGTACAAGGTTCCGCGTATCGTCTTCGCCAACAAGATGGATAAGACGGGCGCCGACTTCTACAAATGCATGCAGGATATTGTCGATCGCCTCGGCGCCAAGCCGATCGCGATCCAGCTTCCGATCGGATCCGAGAATAATTTCAAGGG
>JAYTZZ010000018.1:0-6126 GCA_043741595.1 Hyphomicrobiales bacterium
GGAAACCGTCGTCACTCCCGAGCATTTCGATCTCGTCCTCTATCTCTTCGGCGATGAGACGCTGCTCACCCGCAATCATATCTTCATTGACTGGCTGAAGCTCACCGGCCACTTCGGCAAGGCGATGCAGCGCTATTGGCACGACATCCCGACGCTGATGATCTCGTTCGGATATCCGTACCTGCTCTACGACGCGCCGCGCGTGCCGACCTACATCAACGCGTACTCGACGCTGGAGGAGGTCCAGCAGGCGGTGGTCGACGCCCTGCTCGGCAATGCCAAATGGAACCGGAACAACCCGGTCGATCCATTCTGCGGGCTGGAAGACGTGCGGTATTAGTCGAACAAACTCGACACCGACTTCTCGTGCGCGGTGCGGGCGATGGCCTCGCCGATCAGCGAGGCGACGGGGCAGACGCGGATGTTCGGCGCCGAGAGGATCGCCTCGGTCGGCTGGATCGAGTCGGTGATCACCAATTCCTCGATCCTCGATGCGGTGATGCGTGCGACCGCGCCGCCGGAGAGCACGCCGTGGGTGATGTAGGCGAGCACTGATGCGGCGCCGGCCTCCATTAGCGCTTCCGCCGCGTTGCACAGTGTCCCGCCCGAGTCGACGATGTCGTCGAACAGGATGCAGCGGCGGCCGGCAACGTTGCCGATGATGTTCATGACCTCGGATTCGCCCGGCCGCTCGCGGCGCTTGTCGACGATGGCGAGGGGCGAGTCGATGCGTTTGGCCAGGGCGCGGGCGCGCACCACGCCGCCGACATCCGGCGAGACCACCATGATGTTGGCGAGGTCGTGGTGGGCCTTGATGTCGCGGGTCATCGCCGGCACCGAGTAGAGGTTGTCGGTCGGAATGTCGAAGAAACCCTGGATCTGCCCGGCGTGGAGATCGAGGGTGAGAACGCGGTCGGCGCCAGCCCGTGTGATCATGTTGGCAACGAGTTTTGCCGATATCGGCGTCCGCGCGGACGGCTTGCGGTCCTGACGGGCATAACCGAAGTAGGGGATGACCGCGGTGATGCGTCGGGCGGAGGCGCGCCGCGCCGCGTCCATGATGATGAGCAGTTCCATCAGGTTGTCGTTCGCCGGGTAGCTCGTCGACTGGATGACGAACAAGTCCTCGCCGCGCACATTTTCCTGGATCTCGACGAATATCTCCTGGTCGGCGAAGCGCCGGACCGAGCATTTGGCGAGCGGAATCTCAAGGTAGGCGGCGATCGCCTCGGCGAGCGCGCGATTGGAATTTCCGGCTACGAGCTTCATGCCTCGGCCCGTTCCTGGGGCGGCACCCTTTTTGAGTGCCCGAATCCGGCTAAGGACCGGCTGGTCGCCGCGGCCTTGTAGCAACGGCAGGGCAGGTAACGCAACGGGAGGGAAGGCCTCAGCCGCGGACCCAGTCCGCCAGCTTGTCGATGGTTTCGCGGGCGGCGGCATCGACCTGGCCGGCACCGATACCCACCCATGGGTCAGCTTCGCTCCCCCCGGCCGTCTCCTGGCCGGAGATCCTGTAGAGCCGCGTTCCGCCGGCGTCCGACACATCCCATGTGTAAACGAGGAGCGTCCCGCTCGTGTCGCCTACCGCCGAGAGGTAGCCCTTCACCCGGTAGATCGCCGAAGGGTCGTCCGCCGGTACGATGGTCAGGTTGCGAGTCTTGGCGTAGCGCTTGAGGCTATCCTCGAGCGCGAAGCGCATCTCGGCCGGGACGCCGGTCACGGTGGCGAAAGCGAAGCGAACCTCAGTTCCGGTAACCGGCGCCGGGCCTAGGTTGCGGGTCGTCTTCGGCGCGATCAGCGGCGGCGGGCCCGGGCCGAGTTTTGGTGCAGGCATCGACGTGCATGACGCGACCAGAAACGCGGAGAGAGACAGGATCGCGGCAAGACGCAAGCGGCCGCCGATCGCTCCAGGCATGGTTTCTGTTCCTCCGGTCGTGGTACCCTTCTCTAGCCGCAATCTTGATGTGGTTCCAGACTTGCATGGCCGCATCATGCAAGGCTGCGCTTGAGTGCAACGCGCGTTCTACCAAGGCCAAGGGGTCAGAAAAATGGGCAAACCGATCGTCTTCATCCACGGCGCATGGCTGACGCCCGCGTCATGGGACAAGTTCAAAGGCCGTTTCGAGGCGCGGGGTTACGACGTCGAGGCGCCGCCGTGGCCAAACGAAAATATGCCGCTCGCCGATCTCCGGCGTAATCCGCCCGAGGCGCTGGCGGGTGTCGGCATCACGGAAATCGTCGACCACTACGACAAGATCATCCGCGCGCGCTCCGAGCCGCCGGTTCTTCTCGGCCATTCGTTTGGCGGGCTGTTCGTCCAGGTTCTGCTCGATCGTGGGCTCGGCAAGGCGGGCGTTGCGCTTGATCCCGGGCCGATCAAGGGCGTTCCGCCCGGTCTCGACTCGGTCATCGGCGCGCTGCCGGTGTTCCTCACGTGGAATAGTTGGAACAAGGTTCACACCATGTCGTATCAGTCGTTCGCGACGCGCTTCGCGAATGGGATGCCGGAAGCCGACACGCGAGCCGCATACGAGAAATATGTCGCGCCGACGCCCGGCAAACTTTACTTCGATGCCGTCCTCAACAAGGGTAACGAGGTCGATCCGGCGCGACGCAAGGTGCCCCTCCTCCTCACCCTTGGCGGGAAAGACCGGACCGTAACGCCGGGCTCTGTCCGCGGGACCTACGCCAAGCAAAAGACGTCGCCGGCGATCACTGCGCTGAAGGTGTTCCCGGACAAGTCACACTTCCTTGCCTCGATGCCGGGGTGGGAAACGGTCGCCGATGTCGCCCTCGACTGGCTGGACTATCCGAAGGCCGGGGAGTTCTAGGCCGCGAGCATGATCACGGAGAGGAGCCGGCCGTAGTCGGCTTCTTTCCGGTGCGTCGTGCGTCGATAGGAGAAGAAGCGCGCCTCGTCGGCATACGTACACAATCCGAGCGACGAGGCCTTTACCCCGGCCGCAGCGAGCCTCGCGACGATCGCACTCGGAAGATCGAACAGGAAATGGTCGAGCCGGCCTGACGGTTCGAAGAAACGTGCATTGATCGGATCCGCCGCGACGAAGCTGTCGCGCACTTCACCGCCGACTTCATAGTTTGCTTGGCTGATGGTTGGGCCGAGGACAGCCACGATACGCTCGCGCTTAGCGCCGAGCCTCTCCATTGTGCCGACTACAGATTCGCCGACGCCGGCGAGGGCGCCGCGCCAACCGGAATGTGCCGCGCCGATGATGCGAGCCTGTGCGTCGGCCAACAGGATCGGTCCGCAATCTGCAGTGCTGACCGCGAGGGCCACGTTGGGAACGTTGGTCACAACTCCATCGGCCTTCGGCCCCTGACCTGGCCCCCAGACCTTGGTGACGACTGTAACGTTGGTCCCGTGAACCTGATACGGCGTCGCCAGACTCTCCGGCGCGGCTCCCAGCGCGCTCGCCACCCGTTGGCGATTTTCGAGCACCAGCGCCCGCTCGTCCTCGGACCCGATGCCGCAATTGAGACTCGCGTACATCCCCGACGATACCCCGCCCACGCGCGTGAAGTAGCCGTGGCGGATACCCGGCAGGGCAAGAGCCGCGCCCTTGATCATCGGTGCGTCGCTCATCGCTCGGCCCCGATTTCGATGGGGTCGAACACGGGAAGCGTTAGTTTCGGCGCCGAGACTGCCAACACCTTGAAGAGCGTTCCCATCGCCTTCGGCGCGGCGAGCCGTTGGATGCCGGCGGCAATCGCGTCACGCGTCTTCTTGTCCTTATCGCGCCCGAGCACGTTGGCCCGGTCGACGAGACCGAGGCGGATCAGGAATTCACCCTGGCCCATGAGCGAACGGGTGACGGCGCCGGCAGCGGTGGCGGCGCGGGCGAGGGCGGCGAAATCGACGTGGGCGGTCACGTCGGCTTCGCCGGGTGTTGCCAATGGGTCGGCGTATTTATGTTCGCGCACAGCCTGCAGCGTACTGCCGGTGCCGGGTTGAGCGCTACCGTAGTCGACGATGAGCGCTGCGCCGTTGTGCTGCTTCAGGCGCTCGGCGATCGTCGTCATCGCCGCCTTGCCTGCGGGCGAAGCCTCGATGATCGAGCCTTCCGGAAGGGGTACGCCGGGTGGACGTTGCTCCACCGGCGCCAGGCCGAATGTCAACGCGCCGGTGGGCGAAAGTCCGATCACGCGCTCGGTCCATTGCTTGTCGGTCCACTGGAACTGGCGGACGGGCAACGCGTCGAAGAACTCGTTGGCGACGAGGATCGTGGCCCCCTCGGGGATGTCGTCGATGGCATTGTGCCAGTGCACTGCCATTTGCGAAGCGCCGAGCGTTGCCTTCTGGATTTCGCGGAGCCGCGGGCTGATCTCGACCAGATGAATGTCGGCGGCGGCGAGGAAGTCCGGCTTGATGCGTGCCGTGCGCAGCATATCGGCCATCAGCGTGCCGCGCCCGGGCCCGAGTTCGGCGAGGATGAAAGGGCGCGGCCCCCCCATCATCTCCCAGACTGCGATGGTCCACAGGCCGATCAATTCGCCGAAGATCTGGCTGACCTCAGGCGCGGTGATGAAATCGCCTTCGCGGCCGAACGGCTCGCGGCGCATGTAATAGCCGAACTCGCGGTCGGCGAGGCAAAGCGCCATGTAGTCGGCGACGGTGATCGGCCCGGTGGCGCGGATATGCCCCGCGATCTTTTCGGCAAGAGGCGTCACGCGTGTTCTGCGGTGGTTGTCGGGCGGCGCGCCGCCCAGATCATCAATCCGATGCCGAACAGGATCATCGGGATCGACAGCAACATGCCCATGGTCAGCCCGCCGGCAAGATAACCGATCTGGAAGTCGGGCTCGCGGAAGAATTCGGCGAAAGTGCGGGCCGCTCCATAGCCGGCGCAGAAAGCGCCGGAGACGAAGCCGCGCGTGGCGAGCTTGTGGTAGCGGTGGGTGAGCAGCCGCAACAGTAGAAAGAGGGCGATGCCTTCGAGGCCGGCTTCATAGAGCTGACTCGGGTGACGGGGCTCGTCGCCTCCGTTCGGGAACACCATCGCCCACGACACGTCGGTAACGCGGCCGAAGAGTTCGCCGTTGACGAAGTTCGCGAGGCGTACGAGGAGGAGACCGAACGGCACGCCCGGCGCAATGACGTCGATGAATGACCACACGGGGATGCCCCGGCGGCGCGCAAACAGCGTCATCGCCAGCATCATGCCGAGGAAGCCGCCGTGGAAAGACATGCCGCCCTGCCAGACGGCGAGGATGTCGGCCGGTGCATCGATGTAGTGCTGGAGATCGTAGAAGAGGACATAGCCGAGGCGGCCGCCGCCGACGATTCCGATCGCCGCCCACACGACGAAATCGTCGAGGTCGGCGCCCTTCATCGGCGCGCCGTCCGGTCCCCACAGGCGAGGATCGGCGGTGAGGCGTTTGGCGTACCACCAGGCGAGGAAAATGCCGACGATGTAGCCCAGCGCGTACCAGCGGATCGCGAACGGGCCGACGGAAATCAGGACCGGGTCGATGGCTGGAAAGGGCAACACCAGGAGGGACAACGGGCAATCCTTCGAAAAAGCGCCGCAACCTGCGCCGGGGCAGGGGGCCGGTCAAGCGGCCCGCCTTGCAGCGAAATGGCGGCGACCCCATAGTACGGACGACACGCCGATGCCGATGGAGTTGCACCCTATGACGCAGACCTCGAACCGCCTGTTTGACGAAATGGCGCGGCTGATGGGTGACGCGGCGAGCGTGGCGCAAGGCGTCAAGCGCGAGGCGGAGACCGTCTTCCGCACGCAGATGGAGCGGATCGTCGCCGATCTCGATCTCGTCAAGCGCGAGGAATTCGACGTGGTGCGCGAGATGGCATCGCAGGCGCGTGCCGAAAACGAATCGCTAAAGAAGCGCGTTGCCGAGCTCGAAGCGACACTGGCGAAGAAGTAGCGCCGGGCGTGCTTCTGGGCCTCTTGGCGTGGCTTTTTTGACTCGCCTGTGAAGAATTCCACTCATCCACAAGCAATTGTGTCTCGCGAAGACTCCGCGGCTATATACTGATTCTCAACGGAGATTCGTTGCGGGCGTCGATGTGAAGCGCCTTCTGTGTCGGCCGGGTTCGTCAGTTCCTGTGCGTAGCAACAGTTCCCCATCATCGAGAAACCGCCG
>JAYTZZ010000019.1:0-2575 GCA_043741595.1 Hyphomicrobiales bacterium
CAACTCGGCCATCGTCGCCATCGGCCGACACGCCCTCGATCTCGAACGCTACTGATGTTTCGCGATACGCGCGGCGGATCGAGCGTGGCGGCAACGCGACGTTCCCGATCATCATGTGGGCTAGGGCATCGTTGGACAGTGTCGCTACCTTGCCGGCACCGGCCAGCTTTCCGTTCCGAAGGACCGTCACCGCATCCGCAAAGGCGCGCACCTCGCGGAACTTGTGCGTGATTATCACCACGGTGATTTCCCCCCGCGCCGCCATGTCGCGAAGCAAACCGAGGATTTCATCAGCCTCGGCCGGCGTCAGCACGGAGGTCGGCTCGTCAAGGATTAGGCAGCGCTGATCGAGGTAGAGTTGTTTCAGGATTTCAAGCTTCTGCTTTTCCCCGGCCGCAAGGCGTGAGGTTGGCACGTCCAGCGGAACCCGGAATGGCATCTGGTCGAGGAATGCAGCGAGCCGCGATTTCTCGCGGCGCCACTGGATCACACCAGGAACGTCGCCGCGCGAGATGACCAGGTTCTCCGCGCCTGTCAGCGACGGGACCAGCACGAAGTTCTGGTAAACTAGCCCTATGCCGGCGGCGTGGGCTTGGCGCGGATTGGATATGGCGACCACACGGCCGTCGACTATGACCTTTCCCGCGTCGGGCCGGTAGAAACCGGTGATGCATTTAACGAGGGTGGATTTGCCGGCGCCGTTCTCACCGAGGAGGGCGTGGAAAGATCCTGCTGGAACCTTGAACGAAACGTCATCGAGGGCGACCAACGAGCCAAAGGCCTTCCGCATGCCGACGACGTCGAGCTCCACTGCGCGTCGGACATCCGGTTGAGGCAGTCCGCCTTGGTTCATCGGGTGATCGCCAGTTCGCCCGGCGCGTCGCGAGATGCGCTCTTTGACCGCGACGCTGTAACCATGAGGAAGAGGGTGAGGATGTAGGGTGCGGCGTTAAAGAAATAGTAGCCCTCGCTGATGCCAACCGATTGCAGCGCCGGGCCGACCGCTCCCGCGGCGCCAAAAAGCACCGCGGCCAGGACGCAGCGGAGCGGATTCCAACGTGCGAAGATCACCAGGGCCACCGCCATCAGGCCTTGCCCGGACGACAGGCCCTCATTCCAGCTTCCCGGATACGACAGGGAGAGGAAGGCACCACCCACGCCGGCGAGGAATCCCCCGACCGCCGTTGCGGCAAGGCGCACATTGTTAACCGAAATCCCGAGTCCGCGCGCCGCCGGCTCGCTGTCGCCCGTCGTCCGCACGATCAGGCCCCAATAAGTATTGCGGAGGGCCCACCACATGAACACCGCGATGCCGATTCCGACGAGAAACAGCAGGTTGATTTGGAGGGCATTCTGTACCTGCTGCGAACTGCTCCAGAAGCCGAATGGAATCGAGCCCAGGCGCGGTGCGGTCGGCTCGATGAAAGGCTTGCCGAGAAAAAAGGCGAGCCCGGTTCCGAACTGCATGAGGGCGATGCCGACAGCGATATCGTTGACTTTTGGCAATTGGCAGAGTCGCGCATGCAACGCTCCCAGGAGAAGTCCTGAGACACCGGCCGCTGCAACGCCGAGCCAGGGCCAGCCAGACACGTACGATATCGCGTAACCAGCCATGGCTCCAAGAACCAGCGTTCCCTCGAGACCGAGATTGATGCGGCCCGAACGCTCCGTCAGGCATTCGCCCAGAGAGACAAACAGGAAAGGCGTCGAGACCCGTATCGCGCCCCCAATCAAGGCGAGGATGACAACAAGGATCGGAGCGAACCCAGCGTTGCTCATTTAGCGTCGGTCGCGTGCGTTGTGTCGAAGATGCGGAACCGGCCGTAGAGTGTTTCGCTTGCGAGCAACACCACGAAGACAAGACCCTGGAGGAGGACGACGGCCGCATCCGGCAAATTCATGTGGCGCTGGACGATGCCGCCGGCGGCCGCGATTCCTCCAAAAAGGACCGCAACCGGAATGATCGCGAGCGCGTTCTGCCGGGCCATGAAGGCAACGAGGATCCCGGTGAAGCCATAGCCGGCGTGCAGTGCGGCGTTGGCCTTACCCTGCACGGCAGCGACTTCGAAAAAGCCGGCGAGACCGGCGCAGGCGCCGCCGATCGCGCAGCACGCGACAAGCAGCTTGCCGACCGGCAGGCCCTGCGCAGCCGCAACCCGCGGATTGCCTCCGGTCACCCGCGCGGCAAAGCCGAAAGTCGTGCGGTTAATGAGCAGAAAGAGAAGGGCCGCCACGATCGCCGCGACGACCAAGCCCCAATGGACATCAAGCCCAGGAATATTGGCAATCATCGAATCGGGCGGGATAGCCTTGGTCGAAGGACGGTTTGGATCGCTCAAGTCACGCAGCGGCCCTTCGATAAAAAAACTCATTATCGCAATCGCGATGTAGGTCATGAGCAGGCTGGAGATGGTCTCGTTGACCCCGCGAACATGACGCATGAGACCCACCAGCCCTATCCACAGCGCGCCGACCGCGATTGCCACCACGGCCATGCTCGTTGTGACCAGCCATGGCGGCACGTTGTCGGCGAGGGGCAAGGCAATCGCCGCCGAGCTGAAGCCGCTGAGGACGA